>CALGGT010000059.1 GCA_937915825.1 uncultured Eubacterium sp. | reverse complement strand
TACTCTGATTGCCACCGGACTTCCGGTATCGGAGAGTCTGGCAGCTGCTGACAAATTAAAAGAAAGCGGCATTGATGCCAAGGTGATCAACATCCATACCATTAAGCCTTTGGACGAGGAACTGGTGATCCAGGCGGCGAAGGAAACCGGAAAGGTCGTAACCATTGAGGAACATTCCGTGATCGGTGGTTTGGGAAGTGCCGTATGCGACGTATTAGCTGAGAAGTGCCCCACCAAGGTATTGAAGATCGGCGTAAATGACGTATTCGGTGAATCGGGTCCTGCGGTTGAGCTGGTGAAAAAATATGGTTTGGACGCAGACAGTATTTACGAAAAGGTAAAAGCATTCTGTCAATAAAATCATAAGAAAGATATATCGTGCTCAGTATGATATTTATATGTCATACTGAGCATTGTTATGCAAAGGAAAGGAAGAACCATGGAACAGTACAGATGTAAGAAATTCCCGAAAAATCAAAGTTTCATTGTGGAAGTCCCCGGGTCGAAAAGCATGACCAATCGAGGGCTTTTACTGGGAGCCCTTACCAAAGAGGATGTGATCTTAAAGGGAGTTTTATTTAGCGACGATGCCCTGGTTTTCATGGAAGCGTTAAAAGATATGGGAGTGGATCTGATCATTGATCGGTCCCATCACCAGGTGACGGTAGGAGGATTTGTATCCGAAGCTTTCGTGGAAAATCAAAAACCAAAAGACATCTATGTAGGAAGTGCCGGAACGGCAGCTAGATTTCTCACGGCGTTGCTGGGATTAAAAGGGATTTCCTGTTCGGTTACTGCCTCGGAGCAAATGTCCAAACGGCCGATGAAACCTTTGTTAAAAGCTCTGGAAGATCTGGGCGTGGTATTCCACTTTCCGGAACAAGAATATGCCTTTCCCTTTGAAATTGTAAGAAGGGATCCGGTTCCTGTTACAAGAGTGGATTTAAATATTGATGAGAGCAGCCAGTTTCTTAGTGCTCTTATGTTGGCGGCTCCTCTTTGTCCGGATGGACTCCAGATTCATCTAACCGGAACAAGGGACGCCAGAAGCTACGTAACTATTACCAGTCGTATGATGGAGGCCTTTGGGGTGAAGGTTAAGAAGGTGGACGATAACACTTATGAGATCCCGCCTGGAGCCTGCTACCACCGGGAGCAGGCGTATGCCATTGAACCGGATGTGTCAGCAGCCTGCTATTTTTACGGACTGGCGGCGTTAACCGGGGGAACCTGCGTGGTTTCATACGTAAAAGAAGATTCCATGCAGGGAGATATGAAATTCTTAAGAGTTCTGGAGCAAATGGGATGCACCCGATGCAACGATCCAGAGGGGATCGGGATGAAAGGACCGAAGAACGGGGTACTGCAGGGCGTATCCGTAAATATGAAGGATTTTTCAGATCAAGCGATCACGTTGGCCTGTATGGCACCTTTTTGTCAGGGGGAGACAAAGATCTCCGGCGTCGGGCACATTCGAAAACAGGAGTCGGACCGCATTCATGGCATTGCTACGGAATTAAGTGGCTTGGGGGTGAAGGTGACAGAAGAAGATGATGGGGTAACGATCACGCCGGGACCGGTGAAACCAGGCCGTGTAAGGACTTATGAAGATCATCGCATGGCTATGGGATTTGCCATGTTAGGAAGCGTGGAGGGGGATGTGATCATAGAGGATCCCATGTGCTGCAAGAAAACCTTTGCGGACTATTTTACGGTGCTGGAAAACCTGTATGATTCATTGGTTGACAAATCCTAAGAGAACACATACAATAATCTTACAATATAAAAGTTAAAAATAGATTTAAGGAGAGGTTTTATCATGGAATATGTTTTAGAGAAATTAACACAAGAGATGGCAGCGGCTTTTGAAAAGGCCGGATTTCAGGGAAGTTACGGAAAGGTTTCCTTATCCAACCGCCCGGATTTATGTGAATATCAATGCAATGGCGCCATGGCGGCAGCCAAAGAATATCACAAGGCCCCTTTTCAAATCGCGGAATCGGTGGCGCAGAATCTGTCCGAGAACTCTTTCTTTCAGGATGTATCTGTGGTAAAGCCTGGTTTTATTAATTTAAATGTCACCGGGGAGTTCCTTTGCGAATACCTAAAAGGAATGAGCGCGGAAGAACACTTTGGTTTTAAGAAGAAAGGAGCGCCCAAGAAGGTTGTGATCGATTATGGCGGGCCAAATGTGGCAAAGCCTCTCCACGTCGGACATTTGCGTTCCGCGATTATCGGTGAAAGTATCAAACGAATGATGCGTTTTGCCGGAGATGATGTAAAAGGGGATGTCCACTTAGGAGATTGGGGCTTGCAGATCGGTCTGATCATTATGGAATTACAGAGAAGAAAGCCGGATCTTCCTTATTTTGATCCGGAGATCACAGACGGATATCCGGAAGAGCCGCCTTTTACCATGGATGATCTGTCCGATATTTATCCCACCGCCAGTGCTTATTCCAAGGAGAATGAAGAGTTTCTCCTTCAGGCCAGAGAGGCAACGGCCCAATTTCAGGAAGGACGTCCGGGATATGTGGCGATCTGGAAGCATATTATTGGTGTTTCCATCCCGGATCTTCGAAACAATTATGAGCGTTTGAATGTTTCCTTTGATTGGTGGAAAAAAGAAAGTGACGCCAAACCCTATGTGGAGGGAATGGTTAAGAAAATGCAGGACGGGGGGTTTACCTACGAAAGCGAGGGGGCTTTGGTGGTTGATGTAACGGAAGAAACGGATAAGAAAGAGATCCCGCCCTGTATTATTATCAAATCCAATGGGGCGACGATGTATTCAACCACGGATCTTGCTACAATTGTAGAACGGGTGGAAAGCTTTGATCCCAATGAGATCATCTACATTGTGGACAAGCGTCAATCCATGCATTTTACCCAGGTTTTCCGTACAGCGAAGAAAACCGGTTTATGCAGGGAGGATGTGGACCTGACCTTCATCGGATTCGGAACCATGAACGGGAAAGATGGAAAGCCCTTTAAAACCAGAGATGGTGGGGTCTTACGATTGCAAACCCTGGTGGATGAGATTCAGGAAAAGATATATGAGAAGATTCAGGAAACCAGGGAATACGAAGAAGATGAGATGAGAGAGATCTCCAGAAAGGTGGGAGTGGCTGCGTTAAAATACGCCGACCTTTCCAACCAGGCTTCCAAAGATTATATTTTTGATCTGGAGCGTTTTACTTCCTTTGAGGGAAATACCGGTCCTTATATTCTCTACACCGTGGTTCGTATTAAGTCCATTCTGGAGAAAGCAAAGGCAGAAGGATTGGAGGGAAAGACATTATTGGCCCCGGCCAATGCCAGCGAGAAAAAGCTTTATATGGCTTTAACCAAATTCCCGGAAATGATGGAAAGTGCTTACGAGGATCAGGCACCTCATAAGATCTGCCAATACATGTATGAATTGTGTGAGCAGTTGAATCATTTCTATCATGAGAATTCCATTTTGAAACAGGAGGACGAAGAGAGAAAAGCATCGTATCTAGTATTGCTCCCGCTGGTGAAGGATGTATTAGTCACCTGTTTGGATTTATTGGGAATGGAAGCACCGGATCGAATGTAAGAGCCGGACAGAATGTAAGGAAGATTGATTATGAAAAAGTTCATTAAAAATATATGTTTTGTAATAGTCTTAGGAGTAATTTTGTCCGTACCACTTGGAATGAATGTAAAAATAAATGCGGAAGAAACATTGGAGATAAATTATGAAGAGAGTACGGATACGCTAACAATATCGGGAACCGGAACGCTTAAAAAAGATGAGTTGGTAAAAAAAATAGAGGAATTGAATACCCAACGCAAGGATAAGAAGGTATCAAAAGCAGGTCATGTTGTGGTGGAAGATGGAATAACAAAAATTGGTGAGAAAGGGTTATATAGCATAGATACGATTTCTGATATTAAAACATTAAAGCTGCCAGATTCGTTGGAAGAAATCGGAGAATGTGCTTTTATGGGGCAATATAAGCTAAAAGAGCTGAAGA
>CALGGT010000058.1 GCA_937915825.1 uncultured Eubacterium sp. | reverse complement strand
CAAGGACTTGGAAGAGATACATAAGCAGAAGAATGCTGTTCAGCAGATGAAGACCGACATCTTCGACCGTCTGGACGCTGGTAAGTATATCTGCGACGAAAATCGGATTGTGCTCTCTGCCCCTGAGATAGTCATTGGCAATGTCGATAAGAGCGGTATGCTGAAGTCGGCTGGACGCGTGATTATCCGTGGCAGTGCCATCGTAGGGAAAAAGGCGGTGGTAGGGAATTCTACGGAACTAAAGAACGTTCTCTTATTTGATGGGGTGCAAGTCCCTCATTACAATTATGTTGGGGATTCCATTCTAGGTTATAAATCCCATATGGGAGCGGGATCCATTACATCCAACGTCAAGTCGGATAAAACCCTGGTAGAGATCTCCGTGGGAGATACCAAGGTTCCCACCGGCCGAAAGAAAATGGGGGCTGTGTTAGGAAGCTTTGTGGAAGTGGGATGTGGAAGCATTTTAAATCCCGGAACGGTGATCGCTTCTTATACCAATGTTTATCCTTTATCCAGCGTAAGAGGTTATGTAAAGGGGCATTCCATTTACAAAAAGCAAGGGGAAATCGTAGAAAAACAGGAAAATAAATAAAAAAAGAAAACGATAAAAAACAGGAAAACAAATGATCAAGGAGGGGTTTGATGAAAGGAATCATTCTTGCCGGCGGTTCGGGTACCCGGTTGTATCCCTTAACCAAAGTAACATCCAAGCAGTTGTTGCCGATCTACGATAAGCCGATGATCTATTATCCATTGTCTGTCTTAATGAACGCGCAGATCCGGGAAATCCTTATTATATCCACGCCCCAGGACATCGGACGTTTTGAAGAATTGTTAGGGGATGGAAATCGTTTTGGGATTGAACTGTCCTATGCTGTCCAGGAAAGCCCGGACGGATTGGCCCAGGCGTTTTTGATCGGAGAAGAGTTTATCGGGGAAGAACCGGTAGCGATGGTGTTAGGGGATAATATTTTCTCCGGACACGGATTCAAACAGCATTTGCGCCATGCCGTGAAGTTGGCGGAAGAAGAGGGGAAAGCCACGGTGTTCGGTTATTATGTCGACGATCCGGAGCGGTTTGGAATTGTGGAATTCAACGAGGAAGGAGAAGCCATCTCCATCGAAGAAAAGCCGAAAGACCCCAAAAGCAATTATTGCGTTACCGGCTTGTATTTTTATGATTCCCGGGTGGTTTCCTATGCCAAGAGTTTAAAACCTTCGTCTCGAAACGAGTTGGAAATTACAGATCTAAACCGGATGTATCTGGAGCAGGGAGATTTACAGGTGGAAATCTTAGGACAAGGATTTACCTGGCTGGATACAGGAACCCATGAGAGCCTGGTGGAAGCTACGAATTTCGTGAAGACCATAGAGCAGCATCAGCATCGAAAGATTGCCTGTTTGGAAGAGATCGCCTATATGAACGGGTGGATCGGCCGTGAGGAAATGGAAGAGATTTACGAAGAAATGAAGAAGAATGAATACGGCATGTATTTACGAGATATTTTGGACGGTAAATACCAGGAAGGAAAAAAATAAAAAGAGACGAATAGAAAGGAAAGGATCCATGAATGTACTCGTTACAGGAGGAGCCGGATTTATCGGTTCCAATTATGTATATTATCATCATGAAAAATATCCGGAGGATCATTTGATCTGCCTGGACAAATTAACCTACGCCGGAAATATTTCAACCATTGAACCTTTGTTGGGACAAAAGAATTTTACCTTTGTCAAAGGAGATATTTGCGACCGGACTTTATTAAAGGAACTATTTAAAGAATGGAAACCAGACGTCGTGATCAACTTTGCAGCCGAGTCTCATGTAGATCGGTCCATTCACAACCCTTCGGTGTTCCTGGAAACCAATATATTAGGCACAGCTGCGTTGTTAGACACTTGTAGAACATATGGAGTAAAAAGATATCACCAGGTGTCCACCGACGAAGTGTATGGGGATCTCCCTTTGGACCGGCCGGATCTGTTTTTTACGGAAGAAACGCCCATCCACACCAGTTCTCCCTACAGCAGTTCCAAAGCATCGGCAGACCTTTTGGTCATGGCATATCACAGAACTTACCAACTGCCGGTATCCATCAGCCGCTGTTCCAATAATTACGGACCCTATCATTTCCCGGAAAAATTGATCCCGTTAATGATCGTACACGCCCTGAAGGATCAGGAATTGCCGGTTTACGGAGAAGGATTAAATGTAAGAGACTGGCTCTACGTGGAAGATCATTGTAAAGCCATTGATCTGGTGGTGCGAAATGGAAGAGAGGGAGAGGTATATAACATCGGCGGACACAATGAAATGAAAAACATTGAGATCGTGGAGCTGATCTGCGAGAAGTTGGGGACATCGAAAGAGCGGATCACCTATGTGCCGGACCGATTGGGTCACGACCTTCGATATGCCATAGATCCTACGAAGATCCACACAGAATTGGGGTGGCTGCCGGAAACGAAATTTGCGGACGGAATCGAAAAAACGGTTCAATGGTATCTGGATCACCGTTCGTGGTGGGAAAATATTTTAAATGGGGATTATCAAAAAAAGAATGAATCGATCCCTGCAGGGAAAGGATGTTCAACGGTATGAATCTATTGGTAACCGGTGCCAGCGGAATTTTGGGAAATGATCTGGTTCAGGAATTGTTAAAAAGGAATCATACCGTTTATGCCACGGATCTTGTAAATCGGCTGGAGGTGGACGTTCCTTTTATCCAGTTGGATCTAACTGATTCTAACGCTGTAGAACAAACCTTGTCCCAATTGCCTTTGGATGGAGTAATGCATCCGGCTGCCTGGACGGCCGTGGATGAGGCGGAAAAAGAGGAAAATCATGAGAAAGTCATGGCGATCAACGGAACGGCGACGGAGTTTTTGGCAAAATATTGTAAGAAAAGGGACATTCCCCTTTTGTATGTCAGTACGGATTATGTATTTGCAGGAACTGGAGAGGAGCCGATCCAGCCGGACAATACGGATTTTGCCCCCATCAATTACTACGGCGTTACCAAGTTAAGGGGAGAAGAGGGGGTTCGAAAGCACCTGGATCGATATTACATTACCCGTATCGCCTGGGTGTTTGGAAAAAATGGTAATAATTTCGTGAAAACCATGGTTCGATTGGGGCAAACCCATTCCGAACTTCGGGTGGTAAAGGATCAGATAGGGACGCCTACCTATACCCCGGATCTTGCCAGATTGTTAGTAGATCTTATGGAAAGCGATCAATATGGGAACTACCATATTACCAACGAAGGAGGGTATATTTCCTGGTACGACCTGGCGGTGGCAACGTTTGAAGAGGCCGGGATGGAGGTACATGTGACCCCGGTTAGAACGGAAGAATATGGGGAGTCTCTGGCAAAACGTCCCTTAAACTCCCGATTGGATAAGAAAAAAATTTTGGAGAAAGGGTTAAAACCCCTGCCGGATTGGCGGGATGCCCTTCACCGATATGTTGCAATTTTAAAGAAAGAAAATCAAGGTAATTCTTGACATAACATGTAAAAGTGGTCTATACTAATACAGTGAATCCCATCCTGAAAAATAGGGAGGATCGGAAGTTGAAAGAGAGGGGACGTGGAATTATGAATTATCATATCGCGGTCATTCCCGGAGATGGAATTGGTCCCGAGATTGTTGCGGAAGCGAAGAAAGTTTTGGATCAGGTTGGCAAAGTATATGGCCATACCTTTGAATACGAAGAGTTATTAATGGGGGGATGCTCCATTGATGCCTATGGGGAGCCCTTAACCGATGAGACTCTGGAGAAAGCGAAGAAAAGCGACTCGGTGTTATTAGGTGCCGTGGGTGGTCAGGTAGGACAGAATAACTGGTATACCCTGCCTCCGGATAAGCGTCCGGAAGCTGGTCTTCTTAAGATCCGTAAAGGGTTGGGATTGTTCTGTAATTTACGACCGGCGGTGCTTTTTGAGGAATTAAGCGGCGCATGTCCTTTGAAGGAAGAATTAACCCGGGGCGGATTCGATTTTGTCGTGGCAAGAGAATTGACCGGTGGTTTGTATTTCGGAGACCGTGAGACCAAAGTGGTAGACGGTTTGGAAACCGCTGTGGATACCTTGGTTTATAACGAAGAAGAGATCCGCAGAATTGCCAGATGGGCCTTTGATATTGCGAGAAAAAGAAAGAAAAAAGTCTGCAGTGTGGATAAGGCAAATGTTCTGGATTCTTCCCGCTTATGGAGAAAAGTGGTAAAAGAAGTGTCAAAGGATTACCCGGATGTGGAACTTTCCGATATGTTAGTGGATAATTGTGCCATGCAGCTGGTAAGAGATCCCAAACAATTTGACGTGATCTTAACGGAGAATATGTTTGGAGATATTTTATCCGATGAAGCCAGCATGGTAACCGGATCCATCGGAATGTTATCCTCTGCCAGCTTAGGACAGGGAACCCTGGGGCTATACGAACCCAGTCACGGTTCGGCTCCGGATATTGCCGGTCAGAATAAGGCAAATCCCATTGCCACGATTTTATCGGCAGCTATGATGTTAAAATACTCCTTTGGCCTTTTAAAAGAATCGGACGCCATTGAAAATAGTGTTAAACAGGTATTAAAAGACGGATTGCGTACCATTGACATTATGGATGAGAATACAACTTGCCTGGGGACGAAGGAAATGGGAGACGCAATCTGCCAACGGATCCGGTAATGGAATCGAAAAGATTTTACATAAAAAGATGTTACATATAAAGATTTTGTATAAAAAAATTGCAGAAAGAAAACTGATTTTACATAAAGAACGGAGGGGATCCCTATGAAAAGTGATTCGGTAAAAAAAGGAATGGCGACAGCTCCTCAGCGTTCCCTGTTTAATGCGTTGGGAATGACAAAAGAGGAAATGAAGAAGCCCATGGTAGGAATTGTCAGTTCATACAATGAGATCGTACCGGGGCATATGAATATTGATAAGATCGTGGAGGCGGTGAAACTGGGCGTTGCCATGGCAGGTGGTACACCGGTTGTATTTCCGGCGATTGCCGTATGTGATGGAATTGCCATGGGACATATTGGAATGAAGTATTCCCTGGTTACCCGTGATCTGATCTGTGATTCCACGGAGTGTATGGCGTTAGCCCATGCCTTTGATGCCTTGGTGATGATTCCCAACTGTGATAAGAATGTACCGGGACTTTTGATGGCAGCGGCCAGAGTCAATGTCCCTACCGTATTTGTAAGTGGCGGTCCCATGTTGGCCGGTCATGTAAAAGGAAAAAGAACCTCCCTTTCCAGCATGTTTGAAGCTGTAGGCTCCTATTCGGCCGGAAAGATGACGGAAGAGGATGTGGATGAATTTGTGAACAACGCGTGCCCGACGTGCGGAAGTTGTTCGGGTATGTATACCGCCAACAGCATGAACTGCCTGACCGAAGCCATCGGTATGGGATTAAAGGGAAATGGAACCATTCCTGCCGTATATTCGGAGAGGATCCGTCTGGCCAAACATGCCGGTATGAAGGTGATGGAGTTATATGAGAAGAACATCCGTCCCAGAGATATTATGACAGAGAAAGCGTTTTACAATGCCTTGACCGTAGATATGGCCCTGGGTTGTTCCACCAATACCATGCTACATATTCCGGCCATTGCCCATGAGGCCGGGGTAGAACTGAATCTGGATATTGCCAATGAGATCAGTGCCAAGACTCCCAACCTTTGCCATTTGGCACCGGCGGGACATGCTTACATGGAGCAATTAAATGAAGCCGGCGGAATCTACGCCGTGATGAAGGAGTTAGATAAGAAGAACCTTCTCTATACGGATCTGATCACCGCAACCGGTCAGACCGTAGCTGAAAATATTAAGAACAGTTACAACCGAGACGAAGAGATCATACGTCCCATTGATAATCCTTATTCGGAAACCGGTGGCATTGCCGTATTACGTGGGAATCTGGCACCGGACTCCGCCGTTGTGAAACGTTCGGCGGTTGTACCGGAAATGATGGTCCACGAAGGACCGGCTCGTGTGTTTGAATGTGAAGAAGACGCCATCGCAGCCATCCGAGGCGGCAAGATCGTAGAGGGGGATGTTGTCGTCATTCGTTACGAAGGACCCAAAGGCGGACCTGGTATGCGTGAGATGTTGAATCCTACCTCCGCCATTGCCGGAATGGGATTAGGTTCCAGCGTGGCATTGATCACAGACGGAAGATTTTCCGGTGCCAGTCGTGGCGCGTCCATCGGACATGTTTCTCCGGAAGCAGCGGTAGGAGGCCCGATCGCATTGGTACAGGAAGGGGATCGTATCTTAGTGGATATTCCTAATAATCGATTGGAATTAAAGGTCTCCGAGGAAGAATTGGAACGAAGAAGAAACGAATGGAAGCCCAGAGAACCCAAGGTAACAACCGGATATCTGGCGCGTTATGCAAATCTGGTTACTTCTGCCAATACCGGTGCGATATTGAAGAATCATTTAGGGGATTGACCCTTTTTGATCGCGAAAGAAGAAAGAATATTAGAAAATGAGGTGCGTGTTATGCAACTAAACGGTTCTCAAATATTGATTGAGTGTTTATTGGAACAAGGCGTGGATACGATTTTTGGATATCCGGGCGGAGCGATCTTAAATGTATACGATGAATTATATCGATACAAGGATCAGATCCGTCACGTACTAACGTCTCATGAACAAGGAGCGTCCCATGCGGCAGACGGATATGCCAGAGCAACGGGGAAAGTTGGTGTGTGTATGGCGACCAGCGGTCCCGGTGCTACCAACCTGGTAACAGGAATTGCTACCGCCAACATGGATTCCGTTCCTTTGGTTGCCATTACCTGCAACGTAGGACTTCCTCTTTTAGGAAAAGATAGTTTCCAGGAAGTGGATATTGCCGGTATTACCATGCCCATTACCAAACATAGTTTTATCGTGAAGAATATTGAAGATTTGGCTTCCACCGTTCGCAGGGCTTTTGTGATCGCCCAAAGCGGACGCCCGGGTGCTGTGCTTGTGGATATTACCAAGGATGTTACCGCGGCCGTTTATGAATTTTCACCCCAGAAGGCACCGGAGATCCCCCGTAAGACTGACACCATTGATGATGGCTTGATCGATGAGGTGGTAGATGTTTTAAAGAAATCCCAAAAACCCATGATCTTTGCCGGTGGTGGAAATATTATTTCGGAAGACAGCAAGGAATTAAAGAAGTTTGTGGAATTAATGGATGCACCCATTACCGATTCCTTAATGGGGAAAGGCGCATTCGATAATACAAATCCCTATTATACCGGGATGTTAGGAATGCATGGCACCAAAACTTCCAATCTTTCCGTTACGGAATGTGATCTGTTGGTGGCATTGGGAACCAGATTTTCCGATCGTGTTCTGGGAAATGCCAGCCGTTTTGCCAAGAATGCAACCATCGTTCAGATCGATGTGGATGAAACGGAGATCAATAAGAATCTAACGGTGGATTATTCCATTGTGGGCGATCTGAAATGTGTATTGGAAAAGATCAATCAGAAGTTGGATCAACAATATCATAAAGATTGGATCAGCAAGGTAAATGCCAGAAAAGAAGCCCTTCCCATGGATTACCGGGGAGATATCTTAACCGGTCCTTATGTGATCCAACGATTAAATGAATTAACCAAAGGCGAGGCGATCATTACCACGGATGTAGGTCAGCATCAGATGTGGGCCGCTCAGTATTATCAATACAAATACCCTCGTACCTTTATTTCCTCCGGTGGAATGGGAACCATGGGATATGGTTTGGGAGCTGCCATTGGAGCAAAGGTAGGTCGTCCGGACCGGAAGGTAGTCAACATTGCCGGAGATGGATGTTTCCGTATGAATATGAACGAACTTGCTACCGCTTCCCGTTATGAGATTCCCATTGTTGAGATCATCTTTGACAACCATGCCCTGGGAATGGTTCGTCAATGGCAGACCCTGTTCTACGGACAACGTTATTCCCAGACGATCCTGGAAGATAAGGTGAACTATTGCAAAGTAGCCGAAGCATTAGGATGTACGGCTCTGGAGATTCAAAAACGGGATGAAGTGGATGAGGTTTTGAAAAAGGCATTAGACGCCAAAGGACCCGTTGTGATCAATTGCATCCTGGATCAGGACGATAAGGTTTGGCCGATGGTGGCTCCGGGAGCTCCCATTGAAGAAGCCTTTGATGAAAAGGATATAGAGAAAGACCAATAAATAATTAAAAATAACAAAAAATATTTATGCCAAAAAACAATAAATTTTCTCATAATAAAATCGAAATCGATGGAAATAAAAAATAAAAGGTATGACCAATATAAAGAAAAAGAGGACCAGGATCCGAATAAAGTAAGTTTTTCAAATAATTCTCTCTTCCATAATAAATAGATTTTACCAAATAACAAAGATGCCAAAAATTTTTCAAATCCTCTTCAAAATGTTGAAGATAAGAAAGAATCATCCCTTCCAAAAAAACACAAAATTGAAAAAAAAGAGGAGCAACATATTCAAGAAAAAACACAGCCGAAGTTAACTCAAAACATTTCTCAGAGTCAGGAAGCAAAAATGGATATTGAAATGATGCCGGAAAATATGATTGGATCATTATCCACTCAAGATTCTAAAAATATGCATACATCTAATGATTCAAAGTTTAATTTAATCAATTCAAATTTTGCTAATTCGCATATTATACCAAGTACAAGCCCAAATTTGCTTCTTTATGAAGAGCAAAAAATGAATGTTGAAAATGATCAATCCCTAAAACAATCCCAAGACCAAGAACCAGCTCCAAATCCCCTGGCCCAGAATCAAATAAATAAGCAAATACCTGAAGAAGAAAAAAAGATTCTCAACAAAGAGGAAAAAAAATCTTTGATTTTCAATTTTCATCCAAAGAAGAATATATTTCATTTTTAGGTGAATACTTGAATGATATATATTCCAATTTACTTGAGGATGAAAAAAATTTAAAAGTTAAGCCTAATCCTGAATACATGAATCAGCAAGGAGATATCAATTCCCATATGAGAGCCATATTAATCGATTGGCTTGATGAAGTCCATCTTAAATTTCAATACAAAGAAGAAACCTTGTATCAAACCGTATGGATAATTGATACATACTTATCCAAAGAGGCTATCCCTAGAACAAAATTGCAATTAGTAGGAACAGCAGCTTTTTTTATTGCCTGCAAAAAAAATGAAATATATTATCCAAGATTAAACAATTTAATAGATATAGTCGATAATGCCTATGGAGGAGAAGAATTAGCCAAGATGGAAAATGATATTTTAATAAAACTCGAATTTAACATTATATCTCCCAGTGCCTTAGATTTTTATAATATAATTTCAAAAGCTTTTAAATTCGATTTAAAACAATATTTACTCGGAAAATATTTTTTGGAATCTTCATTGCTAGATTCTCGATTGCTAAAATATGCACCATCAGTCATTGGGATTTCATGCGCTTATGTCACCATGAAATTCTTTGGATTTCCTAATTATAAGGACCTTTATTCAAAAGATATGCTAAATGAACAAGAGCCTCAAAAAGTGATCAAAGATGCTGCTAGAGATATTTGCTTCTTTGTCAGAAATTTGCACAATTCTAATTTAAGAGCTGTGAAAAACAAATATTCTTTGCCGGAAAATTTGAATGTTGCTCATTATTGTGACACGCAATAAAGCTGAATGAGTTTATTGAGTCAAAAAATGGGAGTCTTTAATTATAGTTTTTTGGATATTTATTGTATTATAAGCTAATTATCACTTAAATTAACACTAATTTAGATTTTTTTAAATTATTTAATCAAAATATATTATTTTATACTCGTTGGATTTATACTTAAATTTATTTAATTATTTAAATATATTATTTATCTTATAT
>CALGGT010000057.1 GCA_937915825.1 uncultured Eubacterium sp. | reverse complement strand
GCGAGGAAACCGACGCCACCAAGTGGGAGGTTCTTCAAAGCTTTGATCAGGTATTGGCCCTTCGTTTGGATGAGAATTCTTCCAAGCTGGAGGAAAAGCTTACCTCCCAAAACGAGGGAGCAGACGATGAGCTAAAGGGCTATATCGAGGCGCAGATCGCAAAAAGGGCGGCTGCCAAGAAAGAAAAAGATTTCGCCACGGCAGATCAGATTCGGGATGAATTGCTGGCCAAGGGCATACAGATCAAAGACACCAGGGAAGGGGTTGTTTGGGAGATCGTGAAATCGTGAGAAAAGTGGAAAAGTGAGGAATGGACATGGATAACAGACCCAGAAGCAGAGAAAAATACGTAACCGGCCAGGGAGCCGGCGTCCATAAGAAAGGAACCGTATCCGGAGGCGGAACGTTCGGAGGGGGAAGTGGCGGCGGAAGCGGCAGTGGCGGCGGCTTTCCTACCAGGGCAGCGGCCGGAGGCGGTGGTCTGGTCACCGTTATTTTAGTTGTGATCTTTGCCTTAATGGGAGGAAAGCTTGGAGGAGGAAGCAGTACGCCGGCGTCCACGTATTCCTTTGAGGACATTGCCACCCAGGACAGCGCCTGGACGGCGGATGCCAGCAATGTAAAGTTGAATACCAACGTGGCGGCAGGCGCCAGAGCGAAACGTACGAAGATCAAGGCAGATGGAAACACGGTTACCATTATGGTTTACATGTGCGGAACGGATCTGGAGTCGAAGAGTTCCATGGCAACCAACGACATCAAGGAAATGTTGGCGGCCGACCTGGGAAAGAATATCAACCTCTTAATCTACACCGGTGGCTGCAAACGCTGGCAGAACAACCAGATCAGCAATAAAACCAATCAGATCTATCAAATTAAGAATGGGAAGCTCCACTGTCTGGTGGACAACGACGGGGCCAAGGTCATGACGGATCCCAACACCCTGTCTTCCTTTATTCAATGGTGTCATAAGAAATTTCCCGCCGACCGGAATGAATTGATCTTCTGGGATCACGGCGGCGGTTCCATCAGCGGATACGGATACGATGAGAAGTATGCTAACAAAGGCTCTATGAGCTTAAGCGGCATTAATAAGGCTTTGAAGGCAGGGGGCGTAACCTTCGATTTTATCGGATTTGACGCATGTCTCATGGCAACAACGGAAACGGCCTTGATGTTGGATAGCTATGGGGATTATCTGATCGCCTCGGAGGAGACCGAACCCGGAATCGGTTGGTATTACACCAATTGGTTAACGGCTTTTGGGAAAGACACCTCCCTTTCTACGCTGGAAGTTGCCAAGAAGATCATCGACGATTATACGGCAAAATGCGGACAGGTGTGCCGGGGGCAGAAGACGACCCTTTCGGTGATCGATCTGGCAGAATTCTCCCAGACGGTGCCGGAGCCATTAACCGGTTTCTCCAAATCCATTAGCAGCCTGATCGGAAAGAAAGAATATAAGAAAGTTTCCGATGCCCGTTATGGGACCCGTGAGTTCGCTCAGAGCTCCCGCATCGATCAGGTGGACCTGGTACATTTGACAAAAAATATGAATACAACGGAAGGGGAGGCTTTGGCCAAGGTATTAACGGAAGCAGTCAAATACAACCGAACTTCCTCCAACATGACCAATGCTTACGGAATATCCATTTATTTCCCGTATCAAAGAACTTCCCATGTAGACAGTATGGTGAATACCTATCAGGACATTGGGATGGACCCGAATTACACCAAATGCATTCGGGAATTTGCAAGCTTGGAAACCAGCGGCCAGATCGCGGCCGGCGGCACCGGTAACCCGTTAGGGGCTTTACTGGGACAGGGGGGAACCTCTGCCTTAGGAACAGATGCCATCGGGAGTTTGTTGGGAAGCTTTCTAACCGGCGGTTACGACCGGATCGCGGGCTTAGACTCGAAGAACATTTCTTATTATTCGGAAAAACCGTTGTCAGACGGTGATACCGCGGATTATATCGCGAAGAATTCCCTGTCCGCCAAGGATCTGGTTTGGGAGAAGAAGAACGGAAAATACTACCTTTCTCTTCCGGAATCCAAGTGGGATCTGGTTCACAAATTGGATCTGAATATGTTCTACGATGACGGAGAAGGATATGTAAACTTAGGATTGGATAATGTGTATTCCTTTGAAGATGGGAAACTTGTTGCAGATACAGATAACAACTGGCTTTCCATTAACAATCAGCCGGTTGCCTATTATCACATGGATACCACGGAGCGTTCCAACGACCAATATACCATTACCGGTCGTGTGCCGGTGCTTTTAAACGGCGATAAGGCGGATCTGATCCTGGTATTTGACAATGAGAACCCCAAGGGATACATCGCCGGAGCTACCTATGATTATCAGGAAGAGGAGACCATGACCGTTGCCAAGAACATGGTAAACCTAAAGGCCGGGGATGAATTACAATTCCGATGTGAATATTATGGCTACGACGGATCCTATCAGGATGAATACATTCTGGGTGATCCGATGACCGTAACGGATTCCATGGTGATCTCCAACACGGTGGTAGGAGACGGGAAACTGAAGCTTTCCTACTGCTTTACGGATCTGTATCAGAATGAATTCTGGAGTGAAACGATTCCATTGGGATAAAATAAAAAAGAGAGGCGCCAGTTAGAGAGGCGCCTCTTTTTTTTGCGATCCAATCTTGCGATCTGATCCGCATATTCACGAAAGCAAATGGTTGTTCTTCTGCAGTAAATGCATGTTCTTCCATAACAAATGCGTGTTCTTCCACAACAGATGGTTGTTCTTCTACAGCAGATGGACGGTAGCTACCAGGGCTGCAAACACAATGGAAACCATGGAAGCCAGCTTGATCAAAATATTAATGGAGGGACCGGATGTATCCTTGAACGGATCGCCTACCGTATCTCCTACAACGGCGGCCTTGTGCTCGTCACTTCCCTTGCCGCCCAGGTTGCCGGCCTCAATGTATTTCTTTGCGTTGTCCCAGGCACCACCGGCGTTGGCCATCATAATGGCAAGAACAAAACCGGTAACGGTGTTGCCGGCTAACATGGCAACCACGCCATTGGGTCCTAAGATCAGACCGACCAGAATGGGAACGATCACGGCGATCAATGCCGGCGCGATCATAAGCTTTTGAGCGGATCTGGTACAAAGATCCACGCAGGAAGCGTAGTCCGGTTCGGCCTTTCCTTCCATGAGCCCCTTGATCTCCTTAAACTGTCGGCGAACTTCCACCACGATGGCCTGGGCTGCCTTTCCGACGGCATCCATGGTAAGAGCGGCGAACAGGAAGGGCAACATGCCTCCGATGAAAAGTCCGACCAAAACAGTGGGATTATTCACGGCCAAGTCAAAATGAAAAGAAGGAGATACCTGTCCCACTTTGTTAATGTAGGAAACGATCAGAGCCAAAGCGGTTAAAGCAGCGGAGCCGATGGCAAAGCCCTTTCCGGTAGCGGCTGTGGTATTGCCTAGGGAATCCAGGGCGTCTGTACGATCTCGTACCTGGGAAGGGAGTCCTGTCATCTCCGCGATCCCGCCGGCGTTATCGGCGATGGGCCCATATGCGTCGGTTGCCAGGGTGATCCCCAGGGTGGAAAGCATTCCTACGGCGGAAACACCTACGCCATATAAGCCTTGTTCGAAGCCGCCGCTGCCTTTGGAGCAGAAGTAGCTGACCAAAACAGAGATTCCTACGATCACCACCGGAGCAACGGTGGAGATCATGCCTAAAGAAAGACCACTGATGATCACGGTGGCGCTTCCGGTCTTGGAAGATTCGGCCAGGCGTTTCGTGGGGTTATAGGTATCGGATGTGTAATATTCCGTTACGGCGCCGATCAGGACACCGGCTAACAAGCCGGAAAGAATGGCTAAGTAGATGCCCATGTGATCCGGCAATAAAAGTTTAATGGAAATGTATCCCGCAATAATAATTAGGATGGAACTGATGTAAGTTCCGGTTCGCAGGGCTTGCAGGAGATTCTTCTGGGAAGCGCCTTCTTTGGTTCGAATGAAGAAGGTACCCAGAATGGAAGCCAAGACTCCTACAGCGGCTAACACCATGGGAAGTGCCACGCCTTTGATCCCGTATCCGGCCGCTACTGCCAAGGCAGCCGTGGAAATAATGGAGCCCACATAGGATTCATATAAGTCGGCGCCCATGCCGGCTACATCGCCGACATTATCTCCCACATTATCGGCGATCACCGCAGGATTCCTGGGGTCGTCCTCGGGGATTCCCGCTTCGACTTTCCCTACCAGATCCGCGCCGACATCGGCCGCCTTGGTAAAGATCCCGCCGCCTACTCTGGCAAATAAAGCCATGGAAGAGGCTCCCATACCGAAGGTTAACATATTGGATGTAATAAAGGTGAGTTTCTCATTTACGTCCGCCAGATTCGAAGCCGCGGCATTCAGGATGAGATACCAGATGGTTAAGTCCAAAAGTCCAAGTCCTACCACGGTAAATCCCATAACGGAGCCTGCGGAGAATGCAACACGAAGACCGCTGTTCAGGCTTTTCGACGCGGCATTGGCCGTTCGACCGTTCGCCATGGTAGCGGTTCTCATGCCAATGAATCCGGAAAGACCGGAGAAGAAACCACCGGTCAGAAAAGCGAAGGGTGTAAAGAAACTTAAGAAACCGCAGGCTGCCATCACAAGCATGATAACAAAAATAATCGCGAAAAATACCAGCACGCCGGTATACTGCCTCTTAAGATAGGCGTTGGCGCCGGCACTAACCGATTCGGATATTTTCTTCATCGCGGCAGAACCGGGATCTTTCTTCCTGGTTTGGTAAAAGTTCACGGCGGCAAAACCAAGGGCCAGCAGGGAACCAATTCCCGTACAATAAATAGCGAGTAAACCATTCATAATCTACGACCTCCAATCTAAGTAAATTGATCGATAAATCTTGAAATATACCGTTTTTATTATAACATAGAAGGGAAAAGTCTACAAGAAAATATCACGGAGAAATCTTGACAGAAATAAGATCGAGAGGTACGGTTTCAAGCATCTCCTTATTGGGTTCCGCAGAAACAACTTCCATCGCAAGCTTCTCTTTCATCTGAGAGTAATCAGAT
>CALGGT010000056.1 GCA_937915825.1 uncultured Eubacterium sp. | reverse complement strand
ATCACAAAACTCAAGAGCAGACTCAAGTTCGTGTTTTGCAAAAGAGATTCTTAACCATTTAAAAGATTGTCCGTCATAGTCATCAAGATTTTCAAGTGAATATCTGCTATTATCACAAAAACCTAAGAAATTTGTTCCCAAAATGGGAAAGTTTACTCACCTGAGTGAAGAAGTAAGCGAGCTTTATTATCGGGGGAGATCCATCCTGGTTACCAGAGGGGAACCCTTTCAAACGTTAACGGTCAAACCCTATGAAAAAAGGGCAGAAGAAGAACTGGAACAAACCCTTAAAAAACGGATGAGAAAGGATGGGCGACAGGACTTGATCCCCTTACGGGATCGGGTGAGAAAATACCGGGACAAAAAGTGGATGAAGAAAGAGATCTGGCTAATTATGGACCGGGTGGATGTTGCCGGGGATAATGGGGAAGTTTTCTTTTCTTATATGACAAAGGAACACAAAAAAGAAGCGTGTTATTTTGTCATCCAAAAAGACTGCAGAGATCATGAACGGATGGAGACCTATGGAAAGGTCTTGGATTTTGGAAGTGACGCCCATAAAGAAATGCTGTTAAAAGCGAAATATTTTGTCACTTCCCAAGGGGAGGATCTATTGTTAAATCCCCTGGGTGAGGATGGAAAATATTTGAAAGATCTTTTGCAATACAAATACGTGTTTTTGCAGCATGGGATCATCAAAGACGACCTGTCCGGATGGCTTCATGAAGCCAATAAAAACGTTCATATGTTTGTAACGTCGGCGAAGAAAGAATATGAGTCCATCGTTCAGGGACAATATGATTACGGGGAAAATGTGGTAAAGCTTACCGGCCTTCCCCGCTATGATCGGTTAAAGCAGGAAAAGGAACCGGAAAAGTCCGTATTGATCCTGCCAACCTGGCGAACGGGATTGGCCGGGAAATTAGACCCGGTAACTGGACTTCGGACCAAGGGGAAGGATTTCACGCAGTCAAAGTATTATGAGTTTTATCAATCTCTGATCTCCGATGAAAAACTCCTTGCTGCCATGAAAGAATTCGGGTATCGGGGCGTGTTGGCCCTGCATACAAGAATGTGGGAAGAGGCGGGAGCTTTTCAGGGAAATGATGTATTTACCGTTGTGGGAGAGGGAATGAATTACCGGGAACAATTTTTAAAAAATCGTTTTATGGTAACGGATTATTCCAGTACATTTTTTGATTTTGGATACTTAAAAAAACCGATCATTTACGCCCAGTTTGACCGGGAAGATTTCTACAAAAATCAGATCTATGACGCCGGATATTTTTCTTATGAAGAAGATGGCTTTGGACCGGTGTGCCGCACGGTTTCCCAGACGGTGGACGCGATGATCGATTTGTTAAAAAAGGATGGCAAAATAGACATAAAATATGCGCAAAGACAGGAGAAGTGGTACGCATATCAGGATGCGGAACATTGCCATCGGATTTATGAAGAAATCCGGAAACTTTAGATATTAGAAAGGATGAAAGTTATGATCTACGGAGTTGTTTTAGCCGGCGGTGTGGGAAGTCGAATGGGAAATATGGATAAGCCGAAACAGTATTTATTGATCGGCAATAAACCGGTGATCATCCATACGTTGGAAAAGTTTTATATGCAAAAAGAATTTGAAAAAATTCTGGTGTTAGCACCGGCTGCCTGGGTTTCCCATACCGAAGATCTGGTAAAAAAATATTTGCCGGAACCTGCTCGTGTTGTGGTTTTGGAAGGGGGAGATACCCGGAATGAAACCATTATGAATGCCATTCGTTATATTGAGGAACAAGGAAATCTGGATGAGGAAACCATAATTGTCACCCACGATTCCGTGCGACCGTTTGTCACCCAGCGGATCCTGGAAGATAACATTCGTTTGGCGAAGGAATACGGCGCCTGTGATACGGCAGTGGCGGCAACGGATACCATTGTTTGCAGTGACGATCAAACTTTGATCAGCGAGATCCCGGAACGAAAAAGAATGTACCAGGGCCAAACGCCTCAAAGTTTTCTGGCCTTGAAATTAAAGAATCTATATGAATCATTAACCGAAGAAGAGAAGGAACGATTAACGGATGCCGCAAAGATCTTTGTATTAAAAGGTGAGAAAGTTCCGCTGGTAGAGGGAGAAGTTTTTAACATTAAGATCACCTATCCTTACGATCTGCGGGTAGCCAAGGCCTTAATTCATGAGGAGGATCGTCTATGTTAAATACCATCTATCGTCTGGTGGCTCCCAGAAGATTTGAGATTGAATTTTCCGATCTGGATCTAAATTCCGGAAAGGTCATGGTCCGCCCCATCCGTTTGTCCATCTGCAACGCGGATCAGCGGTATTATCAAGGAACCAGAGGAGCGGATATTTTAAAAAAGAAATTGCCGATGGCCCTGATCCATGAAGGTGTGGGAGAAGTATTGTTCGATCCCAAGAAGGAATTCCAACCCGGAGAGCTTGTGGTGATGGTGCCCAATACGCCGGTGCGGGAGGACCCTGTGATCGGAGAGAATTATTTAAGAGATTCCAAATTCCGTTCCAGCGGTTACGACGGCTATATGCAAGACGTTGTGGATATGCGCAGGGATCGCCTGGTGTCTTTAAAGGAAAATGTGCCGTTAAACGTAGCTTCCTTTACCGAGATCGTGTCGGTGTGCACCCATGCGCTCACTCGTTTTGATCAATTGGCCCACGAGAGAAGAAACCGGGTGGGAATTTGGGGCGATGGAAATATGGGCTTTATTACCGCCTTGTTGTTTCGCTATATGTTTCCGGAAACGGAAGTTTATGTAATGGGGGTCAATCCCAATAAATTAGTGGATTTCAGTTTCGCGGACGGAACCTATCTGGTATCGGATATACCGGAGGATTTTTCCATCGATCATGGAATAGAATGTGTGGGAGGAGAGGGAGCTCCGAAGGCGATCAATCAGATCATCGACTACATCGAGCCGGAGGGTACCATTGCTATTTTAGGCGTATCGGAAAATCCGGTTCCCATCAACACCCGTATGATCTTAGAAAAGGGATTGCGTGTTTTGGGAAGCAGCCGAAGCGGGCGGGCGGATTTTGTAAAGACGCTGGAATTGTATGAAAAGCATCCGGAGATTCCCAAATATTTAAAGAGAATAGTAGGCGCCGTTGTGGAAATTCACGGCATTGATGATATGAAGCGGGCTTTTGAAATGGACATTCAAAAAGATTTTGGAAAGACCGTTATGATCTGGAAATAGGAAAAGGAGAGGTGTGCGATGCCGGATCCTAAAACTTTTAAAACCCGGAATGGAATTGTGGGGGGCGTTCTTGCGCTCATCACGGTTCTTATCGTTGTTTTGACTGGCTGGAAAGGCCTTTTGGTGGAACTTGCCCTGCTCCTTTTTCTACTGATCGGAACGGCGTTTTATCTGGAATATTTTGTATTAAATGCCAATGCCAAAGGGGGGCTTAAAAAGATCTTAGGGCTGGGGCAAAAAGACGATCCCGTTCATGATTCCGTTAAAGTTCCGGTGGAAAGAATCGAGAAGGAATCGGAGATCTGGGAAATGACCACCGCAGACGGACTCCATTTGAAAGCGAGATTTCTAAAACAAAAGCAGGAAACCCATCGCTATATGATCATCTGTCACGGATATTGCAATCATAGACTGCAGGATGTATCCCGCCAGGCGTTGGATTTTTATGCCAGAGGCGTTCACGTATTCCTTCCCTATGCCAGGGGGCACGGATTAAGTGAAGGAGATCACATCGGAATGGGGTGGGAAGAGCGCAAGGACATTGTAAGCTGGATCCATCGTATCCTACAATACGATGAGAAAGCGGAGATCGGATTGTTCGGCGTTTCCATGGGTGGTGCCACGGTAATGATGACCGCTGGTGAAACGCTCCCGGAGAACGTGAGATTTGTCATTGAAGATTGTGGTTATACCTCGGTTTATGATGAATTCCTAGAGGAGATCAAAGTGGGAATGGGGTTGCCGCCCTATCCTTTGATCTGGATCTGTGACGCCATTCATTTTCTGAAATACGGCTACGGATATAAGAAGGCGTCTTCCGTGAATCAATTGAAGAAGGCAAAGGTTCCGATCCTGATGATCCACGGGGAAGAAGATCGCTTTGTTCCTTATGAAATGCTGCAAACGATCTACGATTCCTATGCCGGCATAAAACGTCGGGAATCCTTTCCGGAGGCGGCCCATGTAGGATCCTTTCGAAAGGCGCCGGAGCGTTATTGGGCCCTGATGGAAGAATGGATGAATCAATGGTTTCAAAGGGAATAGCTGCGAAGATATTTGGATACGATTCCTGCCATGCTGGCTGTGAATCGTAACGCAGTTTTTAGAAAACCCCTTGTATTTTTTTGTAATCCATGTTATACTCATTTGAGAATGTGAGTGAAAGTGAGGATGATAGAGATGAAAAGAATCAGAACACTTACGACCAAAAACTTAAAAGATACCGTAAAAACCGGCGGTTGTGGCGAGTGCCAAACCAGTTGTCAGTCAGCTTGTAAGACCAGCTGTACCGTTGGGAATCAAACTTGTGAGCATGCATAGAATCTTTGGTCATGCAAAACAAACGGAGACTTTAGTTTAAAATCGGCAAAGAATGGAATCGAGCACGAACAAGCTCGATTCCTTTTCAGCTTATGTAAGGAGAATTGAAAAAGACCATGATACATCAATATAAGAATAACGGCTACAATATTGTATTAGATGTGAACAGCGGATCGGTGCATGTAGTAGATGAAGTAGCTTATGATGTAATCGGCATGTATGAGAATACAGAAAAAGAGAAGATCAAGGAGATTATTTGTGAGCGCTATTCCGATGAGAATGTAACATCGGAAGATTTGGATGAGCTGTTTCAGGATATTGAAGAATTAAAGAGTGACGGGTCTTTATTTACTCCGGATACTTATAAAGACGGAGTGATTCGCTTTAAGGAGCGTCAAACCGTGGTAAAGGCCCTGTGTTTACATGTGGCCCATGCTTGTAATCTGGCTTGTACCTATTGTTTTGCCGGCGAGGGCGAATACCATGGGGCCTGCGGAATCATGAGCTACGAGGTAGGAAAAAAGGCGTTGGATTTTTTGGTTCAAAACTCCGGAAACCGTAGAAATCTGGAAGTGGATTTTTTTGGCGGAGAACCGCTGTTAAACTTTCAGACGGTAAAGAAACTGGTGGCGTACGGAAGAAGCCTGGAAGAAAAATACGACAAGCACTTTCGTTTTACGCTGACCACCAACGGTGTGTTGATCGATGATGAGGTGATCGAATTTGCCAATCAGGAAATGGACAACATTGTTTTAAGTGTGGACGGGCGCCGGGAAGTTCATGATCGGATGCGCCCCACCCGGGACGGGAAAGGGAGTTATGATCAGATCATTGATAAATTCAAGAAAGTAGCGGAAAGTCGAAACCAGGATCGTTACTATGTAAGAGGAACCTTTACCCATTACAATCTGGATTTTGTTCAAGATGTTCTGAGTCTGGCAGATGAAGGATTTAAGCAGATTTCCGTGGAACCGGTGGTGTCGGATCCATCCATGGATTATGCCATCAAAGAAGAAGATATCGCGAAGATCTGCGAAGGCTATGATGAACTGGCCAGGGAAATGATCCAGAGAAAGAAAGAGGGAAGAGGCTTTCACTTCTTCCATTACATCATGGACTTAACCGGAGGTCCCTGTGTATATAAACGTTTATCCGGGTGTGGCGCAGGAACGGAATATCTGGCGGTAACGCCCTGGGGAGATCTGTATCCCTGTCATCAGTTTGTGGGAAATGAAGATTTCTGCATGGGCAACGTATGGGATGGGGTGAAGAATACCGAGCTTCGAGATAATTTCAAGCTTTGTAATGTTTATGCCAAGAAAGAGTGTCGCGAGTGCTTTGCCAAATTTTATTGTTCCGGCGGCTGTGCGGCGAATTCCTACAATATGCACGGCGATATTAACAGCCCTTACGAGATCGGCTGTCAATTGCAAAGAAAGAGGATCGAGTGCGCCATTATGCTTCAGGCGGCCAGAGCCGATGAACAGGAAGCGGAAAAAGAGGCAGAACGCTCCGGGATGGAGCCCGTTCGTTGCTAAAAGTGAGAAAAAGATACAGTTGGAAGAGAGCAGACAAGAAAAAAGACGTTCGCTCAGACGTTAGACCAGAAAGGAGTCTGAAATGGATATCGGGATCGATTTGGGAACCGCGAGTATATTAGTATTTGTTGACGGCAAGGGCGTTGTATTAAAAGAGCCCAGTGTTGTCGCTTTTGATAGAGATACCAATCAAATAAAAGCGATTGGAGAGGAAGCGCGTTTGATGTTGGGAAGAACTCCTGGAAATATTGTGGCGGTACGTCCTTTGCGTCAGGGGGTTATTTCGGATTATACCGTAACGGAAAAGATGTTAAAATATTTCATTCAAAAGGCCGTAGGAAAACAAAGATTTCGGAAGCCGTTGATCAGTATCTGCGTACCCAGCGGCGTGACAGAGGTAGAGAGAAAAGCCGTGGAGGATGCGGCGTTCCAGGCCGGCGCCAGAGATGTTAAGATCATAGAAGAGCCGATTGCGGCTGCCATTGGCGCAGGAATCGATATTACCCGTCCCTGTGGAAATATGATCGTAGACATCGGTGGTGGAACAACGGATATTGCCGTTATTTCCCTGGGCGGTACGGTTGTAAGCACTTCCATTAAAATTGCCGGGGACGATTTTGACGACGCCATTGTGCGTTACATGCGAAAAGAGCACAACCTTCTGATCGGAGAACGAACGGCGGAGGATATTAAGATCCGCATCGGTTCCGCCTTTCCCCGGGCAGAAGTGGCAGAGGTGGATGTGAGAGGAAGAAACTTGTTAAGTGGTCTGCCGAAAACCGTTACGGTTACTTCTTCGGAGACGGAAGATGCTTTGCGGGATCCCACCCTTCAGATCGTAGACGCGGTTCACAGCGTGTTGGAGAAGACTCCTCCGGAATTGGCTGCGGATATTGCCGATCGCGGTATTTTGCTAACCGGTGGCGGAAGTCTTTTGTATGGGCTGGAAGAGTTGATTGAGAGTAAGACGGGAATTACCACCATGACAGCAGAAGAGCCGTTAACGGCAGTTGCCATTGGAACCGGTAAATATGTGGAATTTTTAAGCGGTAATTAATAGGGATGTAAGCGGGAATGAATGGGGATGTAAGCAGAAATGCACAGGGATCTGAGCGGGGAAGAAGGGGGATCCAAGAGATAGCGTTTGGGGGAGCATGAAGACGATTGAAATAAAAGCGCCTCTTTTACGGGGCGCTTTTTCCAAGATTTAGGGAGACTGGAGGATTTGTTACGCATGGAGGAATGGGAAGGCTACGTAGAACATATTGTCTACCGGAACGAAGAAAACGGATATACCGTGTTGGAACTGGCCGGAAAAGCAGAAGAGGGGGACGTTCTGGAAACCTGTGTGGGGCATTTTTCCACGGTGGAGGAAGGGGATTATCTGTGTGTGAAGGGGCAGAGGATCGTCCATCCCATCTACCAGGAACAGTTTCAGGTAAAGGAATACGCGGTGAAAACGCCAGAGGATTCAGAGGCTATGTATCGCTATTTGAGTTCCGGGATCATTAAGGGGATCGGGATCGCCCTGGCTGGTCGGATCGTGGAAAAATTCGGAGATCAAACCTTTCAGATCATGGAAGAACAGCCGGAACGGTTAAGTGAGATCAAGGGGATCAGTGACCGGAAAGCCAGAGAGATCGCCGCCCAATTCCTGGAAAAGACCGAGATGCGCAATGCCATGATCTTTCTGCAAAAATACGGGATCCGAAACCAGCAGGCGGTGAAGATCTATAAATTCTACGGGGGGAAGGTGATGGAGGTGATCCGTGACAATCCCTACCGCCTGGCCAAAGATATTTCCGGCGTAGGCTTTATCAGTGCTGATAAAATTGCCATGCAAAATGGCCTGGCGCCGGATGCGGATGACCGGGTGAAGGCAGCGGTCAGTCACGTGTTGAACGAGGAGACTGCCAATGGTCATATTTTTCTTCCGGCACAGGAAGTGGAGGAAAAATGCACCCGGTTGCTGGGAATTGAAGTGTCGGATTTTTCTCATATTTTAGATGAGATGCGTTTTGATCATGAGATCCGCCTGGAAGAAGGGCGGGTTTATCTGACCCGGTTGTATCACACGGAGAAAGCGATAGCCAGGATCCTTTGGGACTTAAAAGGGGTTACGTTTCCTATGGGAGAACACTGGGAAGAGCGTCTGCAGCATTTGATGCAGGAAGAGAAGATCGAGATTGAAGGAAAACAGTTGGAAGCCATTCAAACAGCGATGACAAGCGGTGTAGTTGTGGTAACCGGAGGACCGGGGACCGGAAAGACCACCACGGTTCGCCAGATCCTGACGCTGTTGGAAGAAGATGGGAATGAGGTTTTGTTATGCGCGCCCACGGGAAGGGCTGCCAAACGTTTGACGGAGACCACGGGAAGAGAGGCGCAGACCATTCACCGTATGTTGGGATTTTCTGCGGAGCCGGATGGGAGTTTGGAACGGGACAGCGGATTTGAACGGGATGAATTCAATCCGTTGGAGGCGGACGCCATTATTGTGGATGAAATGTCGATGGTGGATCTTCTTTTGTTTCACAGTTTGTTAAAGGCCGTGCCGGTGGGGGCGCATCTGATCCTGGTCGGCGATATGGATCAGCTGCCCAGCGTGGGGCCGGGAAATGTGCTGCGTGATATGATTGAATCCGAGACCTGCCCGGTGGTAAAGTTAACAAAGATCTTTCGCCAGGCAGCGGAAAGTGATATTATTATAAACGCCCATCGGATCAATACGGGAGAGATGCCAAAGATCACCAACGACAGCAAGGACTTCTTCTTTATTGAACGAGAGAATGACACCTTAACCTTACGGACCGTATTGGAATTGGTTCAGCACAACATGCCTTCCTATACCCATTGCAAGCCCTATGAAGTCCAGGTTTTGACGCCTATGCGCAAGGGGAATCTGGGCATTGATCAATGCAACCTGGTGCTGCAGCGGTTTATGAATCCCCCGGAGGAAGATAAGCCTGAGATCGAGGCTCATGGGGTTCTGTTCCGCCAGGGAGATAAGGTGATCCAGGTCAAGAACAATTATAAAATGGCCTGGCACATTGAGGGGTATCACGGGATCCATATATCTGAGGGGACCGGTGTATTTAACGGGGATTGCGGAGAAATTCAGGAGATCGATCTGTTAAACAAAGAGGTAACGGTGCGTTTTGAAGACGATAAAATGGCACTTTACACCTTTTCGGATCTGGAGGAATTGGAATTGGCGTATGCCATTACCATTCACAAATCCCAGGGAAGTGAGTATCCGGCGGTGGTGATACCCTTAAATCATGTGCCCCCGATGTTAGCCAATAAAAATCTCCTTTATACCGCTGTTACCCGGGCAAAAAAATGTGTGGTGCTGGTGGGAAATCGTCAAACATTGGAGATCATGGTATCCAACCGGATGCGTCAGGTTCGAAATTCCAGTTTAAAGAAACGGTTAATGGAACTCATGGGCGGATCCTCGGGATAATCATTGAGCGAACCACCGGGCGAACCATGGGGCGAACCATGGGGCGAACCATTGGGTTGAAATAATGGAAAATCTCGGGCTGAATCCCAGGAGAATAAGAATCGTGTGGAAATTTTGACAGTGACTCAGATATTTGGTACAATGATTAAGGAGAGTGGGATATGTTTTTTTTATGGGAATTGTTGTACCCCAAACGTTGTGGAATCTGCGATGGAATTTTAAAGTCGGGGGAGCAGGGAGTATGCCAAACCTGCGAAAAGAATCTTCCCAGGATATCGGAGCCCAGATGCAAGCGGTGTTCCAAACCGATCACATCCATGGGAGTCGAATATTGTTTTGATTGCAGTCGCAGAGAGTATTTGGTGAAAGAAGGTTTTGGTCCGTATTTATATGATGATTCGATGAAGTTAGTTATGAAGCATTATAAATACGATGGGGATCAGGAACTGGGGAAAGCCTTTGGAAAAAAACTTGCCAAAGAGTCAAAGGATTGGATCCAAAAAAGAATGCCGGATGTGATCCTTCCGGTGCCCGTACATGAAAAGCGATTACGTTTTCGCGGATTTAATCAAGCAGAAATCCTTGCGTCGGAACTTTCTCTGGAATTGAGAATCCCCATGGATGCGGACTATTTAACCAGAACGGTGAATACCGCGCCTCAGAAAACATTGGATGTAGGAGAGAGGATTAAGAATCTGAAAAAAAGTTTTACCTGTGGTTTGAACCGTAGGTATGACACCGTATTGCTGGTAGATGATATTTACACAACCGGTGCTACATTGGAGGCATGTGCGCATGCGCTAATGAAGCACGGAACCAAACAAGTGATCTTTGTTTGTTTATGTATAGGAGCGGGAGAAGGATAAAGTATGGAGAGGTTAAAAAATGAAAATACTAACGGTGGTAGTCCCGTGTTATAATTCCCAGGACTATATGGAAAAAGCGATTCAAAGCGCCCTGGCTGGTGGAGAAGATGTGGAAGTGATCATTGTAGACGATGGTTCGAAAGATGAAACCGCTAAGATCGGGGATAAATTTGAGAAAGAGTTCCCGGGGCAGGTTCGTGCCATTCATCAGGAAAATGGGGGCCATGGTCAGGCGGTTAATACAGGCGTGGAAGCTGCCAACGGCTTATACCTGAAGGTTTTGGACAGCGATGACTGGTTTGATGAAGAGGCGTTGAAAACGGCGGTCACGGAGCTGAAAAAGCTGCTCTATGCCGGGGAAACCGTGGACATGTTTTTGGCAAATTATGTATATGAAAAGCCCAGTGTGAATAAAAGCAAGGTGATTGATTATGTGGATGTATTTCCACAGAATCGTGTGTTTAGCTGGAAAGAAACCGGCAAGATGAAGATCAGCCAGAATATTTTAATGCATTCGGTGATCTATCGAACCCAGATTTTAAGGGATTGTGAATTGCAATTGCCCATGCATACATTTTATGTTGATAATATTTTTGTCTATCAGCCCTTACCCTTTGTAAAGAAAATGTATTATATGGATCTGGACTTGTATCGTTACTTTATTGGGAGAGAGGATCAGTCGGTTAATGAGAAAGTTATGATCTCCCGTATCGATCAACAATTGAAAGTAACCAAGATCATGATCGATCTGTATGATCTTCCCAAATTCAACGATAAGAAGCTGCGCTCCTACATGATCAAGTATCTAACCATGATGATGGCGGTCAGTTCCGTCTTTTTATTGAAAGATGGTTCGGAAGAAAGCCTGGAAAAGAAGAAGGAACTTTGGCGTTATTTAAAGGACGCCAATCTTCCGATGTATCGCATGGTGAGCCGCCAAGCCCTGGGAGTTCCCATGAAGATCCGCGGCAAGGCAGGCACCAACATTGTTATTTGGGGGTATAAATTAGGGAAAAAGATTTACGGCTTCAATTGAGAAGTAAAGCAAACCCATTCTTTTTCCTGGGTTTTTTCCAGGATGGTGAATCCGGCTTGTTCCAGTGCCTGTGCCACATCGTCAGCGCGAGAGGAAAGGATGCCGGATGTAATGTAAATGCCCGAGGGACGTAAAAGAGGCGGAAGGATATCGGTTAAGGGAATGATCACATCCGCCAGGATGTTCGCCAATATCATATCATATTGAGAAGAAAGGACTTGTTTCAATCCGTCACTCGAATAGGATTCATCCTGTAAGGGAGTGATACGATAGGAAGAGTCCTTCTTGATTCCTCCGATCAAATCCCCGGCAAATACGGAGCCACGGGAACGAAGATCATTTTTTTCCAGATTTTCCCCGGTCGCCTCTACAGCCAGTGGATCCACGTCAATGAAATCCATGTGTGACGCGTTCAGTTTTCCGGCGGCGATTCCCAGGATCCCGCTGCCGCATCCCACATCTAAAATGGATTTATTTTCACAGGAAACCTTTGTTAAGGCCTGGATGCAAAGCTTGGTTGTTTCATGGGTGCCGGAACCAAAGGCACTGCCGGGTTCCAAATGAATGATCTGATCTTTCCCTGGATCATAATCTTCCGGAAGTTCGTCTTCCCAGGAAGGTTGGATAATGATCTGAGAGGAAGCACGAAAGGTGTGAAAATACTGCTTCCAATTATTTTGCCAATCCATATCCTCGGTGGTTTCCAGGGTAACCGTCCCTTCCCCAACCGGGATAAAAGCCCCGACCTCGGAAAGAACCTGTTGGATCTGGTCCAGGAGAGCGTTCGGATCTCTGCTCAGATCGGCATAGCAAAGAATGGTGGCCGTGCCGTCATCCTCACCGAAATCCGGAAGAATATCCACAAACATTTGCTCTTTTTCCTGGGTTGTAAAGGGAACGTGGTCTCGGATTTCAATCCCTTCCAGACCGATTTCATTCAGAGAAACACTTAAAAGATCCACCGCTTCGGTGGTTGTTTGAATCGTAAATTGATACCATTGCATGGAATCGATCACCGTCCTTTTTTCATGTTGCTTCTATTGTACCGAAAGAACGCAGGGAAATCAAGGCGGAGATTCCTTTTAGAAAATAAAACAGAAAAGAAGTTAAAGAGATCAAGAAGTAGAGAATAAGAAAAAGAGATTAAGGAAATAAAAAAATGAGGATTTCTAGAAAGAACACGCCGGATCTGTATTACATGAATCAGGCGTTAAAACAGGCAAAAAAAGCATATGAGAATGGTGAAACGCCCATCGGATGTGTGATCGTAAAAGAGGATCAAATCCTTGCCAGAGGGTATAATCATCGAAATCAGCGAAAGAGCGTAACCAGTCATGCAGAAATAGAAGCAATCCGAAAGGCTTGCAAAAAAATCGGGGACTGGCGATTGGACGAGTGTACCATGTATGTAACGTTGGAGCCCTGTCCCATGTGCGCCGGTGCTTTGATCCAGGCCAGAGTCAGTCGTGTGGTGATCGGTTGTATGAATCCGAAGGCAGGATGTGCCGGTTCGGTGGTGGATCTGTTAGGGACTCCTGGTTTTCACCATACCATGACAGTGGAGAAGGGCGTTCTGGAAGAAGAATGCAGTCAGATACTGACCTGTTTTTTTAAAGAATTGCGCTTAAAAAATAAAAAACATATTGACAAAGAATAAAACTTATTTATTCTTTCAAAAAGTCTTGAAGTGCAAGCGTAAATATGATATAATCACATGTTGTATGTTGCGAGGGATGGGAGAAAATATTGCAAAGGAGATCTATTCATGAATGCTAAGTTGAAAGGAGCATTGCAAATCCTTCTACTGGTTGTAGTAGCGGTGGCATTAGGGTTTGTTTCCTATATGGGATTAGGCAATGCGCACAAGGGAAGTGCCAAGAATATCCGTCTTGGTTTGGATCTGGCCGGAGGAGTCAGTGTGACCTATGAGGCACAAAAGAAGAACCCCACGGCTCAGGAAATGGCGGATACCGTCTACAAGATGCAAAAACGTGTAGAGAACGAAAGCACGGAGGCGTCGGTTTATCAGGAAGGGAACAATCGCGTTACCATTGATGTGCCGGATGTAGACGATCCCCAGGCTGTATTGGATAAGCTGGGAAGAGCCGGTTCCCTGGAATTCATTATGGAAGCGGATTTAAAATCTTCAGAAGCGGAAGTGATTGAAGCGGCCGGTGAAACCGCAGACATTGAAACAGCAGCTTCCGAGGATGGAACCACCACCTATTATTATAGCAAAGGTGATGTTAAATTAGACGGATCCATGGTATCGACTGCAGAAGCAACGACGCAAAAGTCTAATACCGGCGCGGTACAAAATGTTGTATCCATTACGTTTACCGGTAAGGGAGCGAAGAAGTTCGGGAATGTAACCAGTAACCATGTAGGGGATAATATGTCCATTATTTACGATGGTACGTTGGTTTCTTCTCCGGTGATCCAGGCTGCGATCACAGATGGTAAGGCGATCATCGAAGGAAGCTTTGATAAGTTCTCTGATGCGGAAGATATGGCAACCATCCTTCGTGTAGGAGCGTTGCCTTTGGAACTTAAGAATATCCGTTCCAACATTGTAGGCGCGACCCTGGGTGTTTCTTCCTTGAAGACAAGCCTTTATGCTGGTGTTGTGGGATTCATTCTGGTCATCTTATTCATGATCTTTATGTATCGTATGCCCGGTGTAGCTTCCTCATTGGCATTGGTTGTTTATATTTTAATGGTATTGTTAACGTTAAATGTTTTGAACGTAACATTAACCTTGCCCGGTATTGCAGGTATTATCCTGTCCGTCGGTATGGCCGTGGATGCAAACTGTATTATCTTTACCCGTATCCGGGAAGAGATTACAACCGGAAAAACGGTTAAGTCTTCAATCAAGTTGGGATTTGAGAAAGCGTTGTCCGCGATCATTGATGGTAACATTACAACTTTGATCGTAGCGGTTATGCTTTATATTAAAGGATCCGGTACCGTAAAGGGATTTGCGCAGACTCTGGCGATCGGTATTATTATTTCCATGATCACCGCGATCTTTATTACCCGTTGGATTTTGAGCGGTTTTGTAAATCTTGGTCTGGAGAACGAGAAGTTCTTTGGAAAAGTAAAAACTTTAAAGGAAATCCACTTTGTACAGAACCTCAAGAAATGTGCGATCATTTCGATTTGCTTGTTCGCGGTATGCGTGATCGGATTGTTCGTCAATAAGAATGTTCATGGATCCTCTTTGAACTATAGTTTGGACTTTACCGGTGGTACGTCTACTTCCATAAAATTCCCGGAGGGAGCGGAAGGATTTAACAGTGACGGCAACGCCGAGGTTCAGTTAAGAGAAGAGCTGGAAGACTTAGTAAAATCCTCCACCGGCGTCACGGATGTGGATTATTCCGACGTAAGCGGTGAGAGAACCGTCATCCTTCGTACGACGGTTTTGTCCGAGGATCAATCTGCCAAATTAGTAGAAACCATTGAAAGCAAATACGGAGTGGCACAGGATCAGATCGAGTCGGAGACAATTTCCGCTTCGGTCAGCGATGAGATGAAACGTGATGCGGTTATCTCCGTAATCTTAGCATCTCTGTTGATGTTGTTATATATCTGGATCCGGTTCAAGAACCTGGCATTCGGTATTGGAGCGGTCATCCCCTTGCTTCACGATGTGATCATTGTGTTGACGGTTTATGTGGTAGGATTTTCCTTCATCAGCGTGGGAAGTACGTTTATTGCATGTATGCTTACCATTGTGGGTTACTCCATCAACGCAACCATTGTAATCTTTGACCGTATCCGTGAGAATCACAATCGCGCGACCAGTCGAGAAGATGTTGCGCAAACGGTAAATCTAAGTATTACCCAGACCTTGACAAGAAGTATCTACACATCCCTAACCACCTTGATCATGGTAGTTGTGTTGGCAATTATGGGTGTTGATGCGGTTCGTCAGTTTGCGATTCCTTTGATCGTAGGTATTGTTTCCGGTACGTATTCTTCTGTATGCCTGGCAGGCCCGATCTGGTACTATTTGAATAAGGTATTTGGAAAGAGACAGGCAGCTAAGAAAGCGGAGGCCATGAAGGCAGCCGGCGTAACGCCTCGTAGAACGAGGACACAACCCCAGCCAAAGAAAGTTCCATCTCAACCGGAAGAAGCGGATCAGGCAGTAAAAACCGAGGATAAGATTCCTCAGGCACAACCCCAGTCGGTTTCTAAGAAGAAGAAAGCCTCTGGTGGAAAGAAGTCCAGAAAGTCCAGAAAAAAAGGTAAGAGATAATTGCGATGGAAAAACGACTGAAAGAATATTTAGCGTATTATAAGAAAGCTTCGGAAGAGGGGGTTAACCCCTCGGAGAAGGAAGCTTTTCTGAAGGAGATGTTAATTCAAATCGGATTTTTTCAGCATGAAAGATTGATCCATTTGATCGTAACGGTACTATTCGCCATCCTAACGGTTTTAGCTATTTTGGCGGTGGTCTTTGCTCCCCAGCTTTCGCTGCTGTTATTAACGGTTATGCTGTTGGTGTTATTGGTGCCCTACATTCGTCACTATTACATCCTGGAGAACGGCGTGCAAAAGCTGTACACCTATTATGATATCATTCGGTCGGATGAAAAAGTATAAAAATTGCCGATGGGATAGTAAATCGCTACCCCATCGGTTTTTTATTCAAAAGAATATTGATAAGGGGAATAAAAAAGTCACCTCATTTTGCGAGGTGACTTTTTTATGTCTTGATGTTTTTTGTTTTGGTTTACATACCGGATTTTTTCAATAATTTCAATCGGGCACGTTGGAAGAATCCTAAGGTTTCCTCTGGGTTTTGCAAGTTATTGCGGGAACCCTTTACGTCCATAATGTAGATGCCGCTTAGAACAACCTTTAATTCTTTCTTAATGGGCAACAAGGGAAAGATCTTTTCGTCACACATGAGAGACATAACTCTGGGACCGATCTTGGCCTTTACAATGGGAACTTTGGAACCTCTCAAATATTTCGGTGTGTTCTCGATCACAACTTTGGGAAGACCGGAATCCTTGAGTTTTAGTTTCTTTTTATCTATGACGAGTATGGTGGCTACCTGAGATGCGGCTTGCATCTGGGCTTTGGAAGCCTCCTGCTTGGTTTGAAGTTTTTTCCCGACAATGGATAAAACGATAAAAGCGACGAATACAACGGCTAGAATAATAGCCAAAACGATAAAAAATGTTTTCATGATCTGCTCCTTTCTACGGAAAGTATTGTAACATGTTTTTTATCAAATGAAAAGGTGAATTTTATTTTTTTTCAAAACCGTGATACAATTCACAGGGATCCGTTCCAATGAGCCTTGGCGTTATCATACATGGATTGCACGATTTTTTGAACGTAGGCACCCAGATGCTTCTTATCCTCAGGATCTAGGGTATTTACATCAATGGGCTTGCCGAATTCCAGGTAGATAGGTCCTTTGGTGATCCAGGGGAGTTTTGATTCCAGAATATTTTCGGTATTTAACAGGCAAACCGGCACAATGGGAACCTTACCCTTGGTAGCGATCTTCATGCTGCCTTCCTTAAAGGGAAGAAGGGTGTCGGTGGGATTTCGTGTGCCCTCTGGCGCAATATAAATGGAATAGCCGTCCTTTACCAGAGATATGGCGGTCAGGATCACCTGCAGGCTTTGTTTGATATCATCCCGGTCCAGGAACAAACAATTAAGAAAATACATCCATTGGGCGATGATGGGAAATTTTTTTATTTCTTTTTTGGATATAAAAGCGGTTTGTTTGTGAATGGATCCCAGTTCAGAATAAGTCAGGATAATGTCATAGAATCCACGGTGGTTTGCGGCAAACATAACCGGGGTATCCCGAGGGATATTTTCCAAGCCCACCACGGTTTTCTTACATCCGGATACAAACATACAATAGCGAAATACCACGTGAACCACTTGCAGGGCAAAGGCGGCGGCGGTTTTCGGGGAAAAATGTCGAATCACCAATTCAATAAGCAGCAAAGGTAAACTGATCAGGATGATGATAAGATAAGAGATGGCGATGATGATCGTTCTCATGGATGAATCCTCCTTTATATTCTGTAGTGTCAAGTCGGACGCCCTTGGTCCGAGGGGAACAAGCGGTCTTTCATGGGGGTGATGGCAAGCATAAGAGCGATGCCGAGTACTCCACAGGAAATCACTTCGCCAGCACCTACCGTTAACATCATAAAGGGAAGGGCTTCCGTTAAATGGTACGCGTATCGCAACACAAAGGGAATGATCACGGTATTGGCTACAATAGGTGGAAGAGGGGACAAAAATCGGTAAGAACGTAAATAATACGTTCCCACAGCCCCCATCAAAGTGGCGAAAGTTCCAAAGATAATATCGGGCAGGGCGCATCCGGTCAGGAGATTACTGAAAAAGCAACCCAGCGTCAGACCGGGAATGGCCCAGGGCGTAAAGATGGGAAGAATGCAAAGTGCTTCCGAAATACGGACCTGGATCATACCGCTTGCCATTCCGAATGCATTGGATAGAAAGGTTAATACTACATACAAAGCAGCGATCAAGGCTGCCAGACTTACGTTACGGTTTTTTTGTGACATAATGATTCTCCTAGTTTTGTTTTACGTGTGGATGGTCTCGAACACACGGGTTATCAGTTACAAAACCTGTTTGGGAAACAGGCTTCCTTTGTTATTGTAAAAAAAAGAATTTTCGTTGTCAAGAACTTTTACTTGTGTTAGAATAAAGAAGGTGGAAGTAACCAGACGAGATTATAGAGGAGGACAATTCAATGAAGGATTTTGATTACGATGACATTGAGGAGATTCGCGTGGAATTAGAAGATGAAGATGGAGTCACCATGGAATACGAGGTGAATACCATTTTTGAGTGGATGGATAATTCCTATGCGGTATTGGTGCCGGTGAACGGCGACGAAGAGGAAGCCACGATCGTTGGAATTGAGCTGGACCTGGATAAAGATGAACCGGAAGTTACCATGTATGACATCGAAGATGAAGATTTAATGGACGCCTTGATCGACGTATATAATGAAAATATTGCGGAAGATGAGAATGAAACTCCCTGGGATTCCTATGCGCCCTCCGACGACGATGATCCGGATGACGACGAGGAAGACGGAAGATGGGATGAATTCATTAACAAAAAACTGGATTAATGATAGAACGCAGATTTATCCCAAAATCCGGCTTCTCACACAGATTCGGTTTCCTTCAAATTTGAAATAAAAAAACAGCTGTGGTATTTGATCCCATAGCTGTTTTTTTCTTGGTATCAATCATTCCCCTACACATCTCCCTACACATCTCCCACCACACTTTCTCAATACGCGTTTCGATTCACAAAACCGGTCAGAAGGGTCATAAATAAGATCTTAATGTCCAATGCCACCGTCCAGTTTTCAATGTAATACAGATCGCAATCAATCCGCATGCGAATGGAGGTATCTCCACGGTAACCGTTTACCTGGGCCCAACCGGTAATCCCGGGTCGAACCTGGTGTTTTACCATGTACCGGGGGATTTCATTTTTAAACTTCTCCACAAATTGGGGACGCTCCGGGCGAGGTCCTACTAAACTCATTTCTCCTTTTAATACGTTGAAAAACTGAGGGAATTCATCCATGCTGGTCTTTCGGATAAATTTACCGATCTTTGTTACACGGGGATCGTCTTTCGTGGTCCACCCTTTCTTCTCCTCTTCCTCGGTCTGCACACGCATCGAGCGGAATTTATACATCATAAACGGTTTTGCGTGAAGACCGTCCCGTTCCTGTTTGAAGATCAGAGGTCCCGGGGAGGTAAGCTTGATCAGGATCGAGATGATCAACATGGGAAGAGAAAACAGGATAATACAGAAGATGGATCCCACAATGTCCATGCTGCGTTTCACAAACTTATTGAACGAATTTGTCAGCGGTACATTTCGCACATGAATAATGGGAAGACCGTCCAAATCCTCGGTATAAGGAATGGTAGGAATGATGTTGTTATAGTCCGGGATAAATTTGGTATGAATCCCAAAACGCTCCGTGACGGACACAATGCTTTCCAGTTGGTCGTATTGATCAATGCCCAGAGTAATGGCGATCTCATCGTAGGTGTGGTTGGTCAGGATACCCTCCAGATCATCGATGTTTCCAATGATCTGCACATTTCGATAGGATTTGCCATTTCTCTTTCCATTGTCTAAAATACCATGAACCACATAGCCCCATTCCGGGTGGGATAAAATACGGTCAATATAGCCTTCCGCCGTACGTCCATAGCCAACCAGTAAGATGTGATGCTGATTGTAACCCCGCTTACGTAAATGGCGGAGAGCGGTTGTGCTTAACAGACGGAACAGCAATTCGGCGACAATATTTAAAATAACAAAAATACCAATGAATAAACGGGCGTAGTTGCTATCTTTTACAAAATACATCGCGGCGGTACAATATAAGATCCCTACAATATTTGCCTTAAAAATATTGACGATCTGGGATTTGCGGCTGGTAACCCGCTTGGGGTCGTATAAATGGAATAAATAATAAGAAACAATGTAACAGGGAACCAGAACAAACAGCAATTGGGTGTACTTCGACCAGTCTCCGTAAATGCCAATGGGTTCCTCAATGATCTTCCAACGGATCAAAAAACTGAAGTCGCTGTCAAACCGCAATTTATAAGCTAATTTGAATGAGCCGATTATAATGGCAATATCAAATAAAATACGAAATATATTTAAAAGCTTTTGATTTCCTTTAATCATGGGACATGTCCTTTCTGGGATTTCCTGACAATCCTTCCATTTATTCTTATAGTATAATGGATTTTCCTAAATTTCACAACTAAAAAATAAAATCTTCACAAAGTGTACACAAATTGCGTGTATAATCAAGCCTGTAAGATAGAGATGGGGAGGAAAAAGAGGTTCGTAAGAAAGGATGATGGTTATGAATGAAGAAAAGAAAAACAATCCTATAAATGGAGAACCGGAAGAGATCACATCGGAAGGAATCCAAACAGAAAATTCTTCTCTGGAAGGAAAAGAGGTCCAGGTGGAAAGTCCGCAAGTAGAGAATGCCCAGGTGGAGAATCCGCAAGTAGAGAATGCGCAAGTAGAGAGTGCCCAGGTGGAGAATAAACAAGTAGAGGAACCCAAAACGGAAACTTTCCAGCAGGAAGCCCCTCGGGAAGATCCTCCTCAGGTAGAACCCAGGGTTTATAGATTTGAGGAACAGGTAGAACCCCAGGAGCAACCGAAAAAGAAAAGTAAGGTTCCCATCGCGATCATTGTGGCAGCGGCAGCGGTAGGCCTGATCGTTGGATTGGGAGTGATCGGCGCAGGCGGACTGGTAAAACTTTATACAGATAATAAATTTGACACAAGCTTTTCCGATCCGTTAAAGACGAATGAAACCAAATCCATTTCAGAAGTTTCCACAGTTTCAGGAAGCGCAGCCGGAGCCCAGGATGTGTCCGAATTGGTGGAAGAGGTTATGCCGTCCATCGTTTCCATTACTGAGACAAAATACGTCTCTTCGTATTTTGGCCAAAGCTATCCATCCACCGGAGCCGGAAGTGGAATCATCATTAAACAGGAAGATAAGAATCTTTTGATCGCGACCAACAATCACGTGATCGAGGGCGCGGATAAGATTACCGTAAAATTCGTGGATGATACCACCGCAACTGCAAAAGTAAGGGGTACCGATGAGGATGCGGACCTGGCGGTTATTTCCGTAAAATTAAGTGATTTAGGGGAAAAAACATTAAAGGATATTAAAGTGGCCCAATTAGGGGACTCGGATGATGTAAAAGTTGGTCAAATGGCCATCGCCATTGGAAATGCCATGGGATACGGTCAGTCTGTAACGGTGGGTTATATCAGTGCCAAGGATCGGGAGATCACAGTGGGAGATTCCGATGAGGATGCCAAGACCATGGTCGTTTTGCAAACGGATGCAGCCATTAACCCCGGAAACAGCGGTGGTGCCCTGTTGGATGCCCAGGGAAGAGTCATTGGAATTAATTCGGTTAAATATGCGTCTACAAGTGTAGAAGGAATTGGATATGCCATTCCCATAAGTCAGGCGATTCCCATTATTAATAAATTAATGGATCAGGAAGTGATCGAGGATGAGGAAAAGGGATATTTGGGAATTACCGGTAAAACCGTAAGTGAATCGGTCAGCCAGGCATACGGATTCCCGAAGGGCGTTTATGTCTACGAGATGGAATCCAATTCGGCAGCGGCAAAAGCCGGCATTCAAGTAGGGGATGTGATTACCAAAGTTGAGGGAAAGAGCATTACAAGCTTGAAGGAATTACAATCTGCCATTACGTCTCATAAGGCTGGATCTACCATAACGGTTACGGTTTCCAGACGAGATGGAAATGATTACAAAGAAAAAGATATTAAGGCAACCTTGGGCGTTTATCCTACAGAAAGTGGATATGGCAGCCAAAACAGGGGAAAAGACAGTCAGGAGGATGACATGGACGAGGGATATTACGATGACGATGACGCCGATCAGATCGTTCCCTGGTAAATGGATATAGGATGAGGATTGCATAATGACATAGTGAGTGACCGGGTTGCAGGTGATGCGATCCGGTCACTGTTTTTCGTGACGAGTCACAGCCACGTTCCATGCATTCCAGTGACCCGTCCCGGTTTTTCACAAAACTCGGGTCAGAATGTTGACGAAAAGGAAAGAAAAAGGTACAATTAGGAGTGACTTGACTAAATGAAATGAGGGATGTAAGGATGTCAGACGATACGATCAAAGACCAAAATCAGGAAACAGAAACGAAGGAACCAGTGTGTCAATCCTGTCACCGGCCGGAAAGCAAGGTTCCCAAGATGATCCATCTTCCGGGGAGTATCTCCATTTGTTCCGATTGTTTGGAAAAAACAACCAAGATGATGGAAAATCAGGATTTTTGGAATCATGTAACCATTCCCAACCAGAATGATATGTTTCATTTCTTCACGCCCTATGGGGAATTTTCCGAGGATATGCAGGATCGCATGCGTGTAAAACCGAAAAAGAAAAAGAAAGAAAAGGAAGAAGTACCGGCTTGGGATATTCGCCGTTTGCCGGCTCCTCATAAGATTAAGGCAACCTTGGATGAGTTTGTCATTGGTCAGGAAGCGGCCAAAAAAACCATATCCGTTGGGGTTTACAATCACTATAAGAGGATTATTTCCATGAAGGAAGACGAGGAGCGGGGAGAGGATGATAACGTATTAATGGGAGATGTGGAGATCGAAAAGTCCAACATGCTGATGTTGGGGCCGACCGGAAGCGGAAAGACGTATATGGTAAAAACGCTGGCCAAATTGCTGCAGGTTCCTCTTGCCATTACCGATGCCACTGCATTAACGGAGGCCGGGTACATCGGTGACGACGTAGAAAGTGTGATCTCCAAATTGTTAGCCAATGCGGACAATGACGTAGAATTAGCGGAAAGCGGAATTGTCTATATTGACGAGATTGATAAATTGGCGAAGAAAGAAAATGCCAATCAAAGAGATGTAAGTGGAGAGTCGGTGCAGCAGGCACTGCTTAAGCTATTGGAAGGAGCGGAGATCGAGGTTCCTGTGGGAGCAACCAGTAAGAATGCCATGGTTCCCATGACAACCGTAGACACCAGCAATATTTTATTTATCTGCGGCGGCGCGTTCCCCGGTCTGGAAGAAATTATTAAGAAGCGGCTGACAAAGCATGGAACCTTAGGGTTCGGGGCGGACTTAAAGGATCGTTATGATTATGAGTCGGATATCTTTGCCAGGGTTGATACGGAGGATCTGCGCAGTTACGGGTTGATCCCTGAGTTTTTAGGTCGACTGCCGATCATTTTCTCCCTGGAGGAATTGAACGAGGAGGCATTGGTTCATGTTTTGAAAGAACCGAAAAATGCCATTCTCAAACAGTATCAGAAATTGCTTTCCATCGATGGGGTGCAATTGGAGTTTGAAGAGGATGCGTTGTTGGAGATCGCGAAAAGGGCCAAAGCCAAGAAAACCGGTGCCAGAGCTTTGCGTGCCATTATTGAGAAAACCATGCTGGACATTATGTATGAGATTCCCAAGGATGACATGATCGGGAAGGTAACCCTGACCAAAGATTACATTGCCGGAACCGGCGCACCGAAGATCCAGATGCGGGCAAACGGCTGAGAAAGAGAGGACAAAAGATGATTGCAAAGAAAATGGTAAAATTAGTAGAAGGTAGTTCTGTGATCCGTGCCATGTTTGAAGAAGGAAAGAAAATGGCGGCAGAATTCGGTGCCGAGAACGTGTATGATTTTAGCCTGGGGAACCCTTCCGTGGAACCCCCGGCAGGGGTTAAGAATGCGATGATCCGTACCCTGGAAGAAGAAAACCCCAATTATCTTCACGGGTATATGAACAATGCAGGTTATGAAGACGTAAGAGCTGCCATCGCGGCACATATTAACAAAGAACAGGGGACCAATTTCAACGAGAACAATATTATTATGACGGTGGGAGCGGCCGGTGGGTTAAATGTTATGTTAAAGACCTTGCTGGATCCGGAAGATGAGGTCGTGGTATTTGCCCCGTTCTTTGGTGAATACTCCAATTATGTGGCAAATTATGACGGAAAACTTGTTGTTGTTCCGCCGAACACGGAAACGTTCATGCCGGATATGGAAGCTTTTGCTTCATTGATCACCCCGAAAACCAAGGTGGTGATCATGAATACCCCCAATAATCCCACAGGCGTGGTTTATTCGGAGGACACCTTGAAAGAGTTGGCGAAGGTGATGGAAGAAAAGGAAAAGGAATTTAACACGTCGATCTATCTCCTTTCCGATGAGCCCTACCGTGAGCTGGTTTACGGCGACATTACCGTTCCTTATGCGACGAAGTATTATCAAAATACCATTGTGGGGTATTCCTACAGTAAATCCTTATCCTTGCCGGGAGAGAGGATCGGATATCTGGTGATCCCTTCGGATGTAGACGATTACGAGGATGTGTTTGGAGCCGCCAGTGTGGCAACCAGAATTTTAGGTTTTGTAAACGCACCTTCCTTGCAGCAACGGGCGATCATGGCCTGTCTGGAGGAGAAGGTGGACGTATCGATCTACGACAGGAATCGTCGTTTATTGGTGGATTCCCTGAAGGGCATGGGATTTGAATGTGCCAATCCGGATGGAGCGTTTTATCTGTTCTTAAAAACACCGGTGGATGACAAAGAATTTACGAAAAAAGCCAAGGAATATCATCTTCTGGTGGTGCCGGGCCAGACCTTTGGATGCGCCGGCTATGTACGAATTTCCTATTGCGTGGATTATGATATGATCGTCCGTTCCCTGCCTGCCTTTGAAAAAATGGCACAAGAGTACGGATTAAAGAGGTGAAACAATGAACCGTAATGAAGAACGTTGGATGAAAAATGTCCGGGAAGTAACTCCCTACGTGCCCGGGGAACAACCCCAAAAGTCCAAAATGATCAAGTTAAATACCAATGAAAATCCCTATCCCCCCTGTCCGGGGGTTCGGGATATTCTAGATCATGTAAATGCGGCGGATTTTCGCTTATATCCCGATCCGGACGCGAAAGCCCTGGTGCAGGCCTTGGCCCGATATCACGGTGTTTCGGAAGAGTCGGTGTTTGTGGGCGTGGGTTCCGACGATGTGCTCTCCATGGCATTTTTAACCTTTTTTGCTTCCGATCAGCCGGTTCTTTTTCCAGATATTACCTATTCCTTTTATCCGGTGTGGGCCAAGGTGTATCAGATTCCTTATCGTTGCCCTAAGTTGGATGAGAATTTTCAAATCGTAACGGAGGATTATTGTCAGGACGAAAAGATCGGTGGAATCGTGCTGGCCAATCCAAACGCCCCTACGTCACGTTCCATGCCGGTAAAAGAAATTCAGAAAATTCTGGAAGCCCATCCGGAAGTGGTCGTGATCGTAGATGAGGCTTATGTGGATTTCGGAGGTGAAACCGCGCTTCCTTTGGTGGATCAATATTCCAATCTTTTGGTGGTTCGTACGTATTCGAAATCCCGTTCCATGGCGGGGATCCGAATTGGATATGCCATTGGAAATCCGAAATTAATGGATTGCCTGCGAGGGGTAAAGGAATCGGTGAATTCCTATACCATGAATCAATTGTCCATTCCTTTGGGCGTGGCATCCTTAGAAGACGAGGATTATTTTCAAAAGCAGGTGCGAACCATTGTGGAAACCAGGGAAAAGGCCAAGGAAGAACTGACAAACCGGGGGTTTCAGGTTCTGGATTCCCACACCAATTTCCTCTTTGTCAAACATGAGAAAAAATGTGCCGAGGAGATCTTTCACGAGCTAAGACAGCGCGACATATTTGTTCGTTTCTTTAAGAAAGAAAGGATCTCGGATTATTTACGGATCACTGTGGGGACGGATGAGGAGATGTTGACGCTGTATCGGGCTCTGGATGAGATTCTGTAGGATTCTATCGGATTCTATCGGATTTTATAGAGATCAAAAGATTCATAGAGATAAAAAAGAACGTATCTTTGGATACGTTCTTTTTGTAATCTTACTGGGCTAGCTGGATTCGAACCAGCGAATGCAGGGATCAAAACCCTGTGCCTTACCGCTTGGCGATAGCCCAATAGAAAATTGAAAAGATAAATTTTCAAGGGTGGGTAATGGGACTCGAACCCACGGCCTTCAGAGCCACAATCTGACGCGCTAACCAACTGCGCTATACCCACCATATATGAGGAAGGTGATAAGCGTGTCAGGAGGGATTCGAACCCCCGACCCACGGCTTAGAAGGCCGTTGCTCTATCCAGCTGAG
>CALGGT010000055.1 GCA_937915825.1 uncultured Eubacterium sp. | reverse complement strand
CGTGATGCCGACCTTTTTACCCAGCGCCCGGATTGCTTCGATGGTCTCCTTTGCACGCTCTGTCGCCTCAATGTGAAAATTGATCAGATCCGCCCCACTCTCCGCGAACTCTTTCACATACCGCTCCGGTCTGTCAATCATCAGATGCACATCCAGAAACAGATCTGTCTGCTTCCGCACACATTTTAACACCGGCATGCCAAATGAAATGGACGGCACGAAAATCCCATCCATCACATCCACATGCAGCCAGGGTACCTTCTCCTGCTCCACACACCGGATGTCCTCTCCCAAGTGCCAGAAATCAGCCGATAAAATTGACGGTGACAAAATATTCATAGTTTCAATGCCTCTTAGTTTCAATGTCTCTTACTTCACATATTCTAACACGGACTTGCAAACGCCTTCTGCGTCCAATCCGAACTTCTTCACCAGCTCGCTTGCCGGTCCGGAAGTGCCGAACACATCCTGCATGCCCAGCTTCTTCACCGGAGTCGGCAGTTTCGCACACAGGCAATCGCACACTGCGCTGCCCAGGCCTCCGATCACGGAATGCTCCTCCACTGTCACAACCCTGCCGGTCTTCTTGGCACTGGCAACGATCAGATCGTCATCCAAAGGCTTGATCGTACAGATGTTTACAACCTCCGCGTTAATCCCTTCCTTTGCCAGGAGCTCCGCCGCCCCCAATGCGGAATCCACACAGATTCCGGTGGCTACGATGGTCACGTCCGTACCCTCGCGCACGATGGTACCCTTACCGATCTCAAAATGATAGTCCGGGCGATCGTTGATCACGGGAACCGCCAAACGTCCGAATCTCATATATACCGGTCCCACATGCTCGATGGCCGCGCGAACCGCTGCTTTCGCTTCCACATCATCGGAAGGATTGATCACAACCATTCCGGGGATCACACGCATCAAAGCAATGTCTTCGTTGCATTGGTGAGTTGCTCCATCCTCTCCAACAGAAATCCCGGCATGCGTCGCGCCGATCTTTACGTTCAATTGAGGATAACCGATGGAATTTCTCACCTGCTCAAACGCACGTCCTGCTGCAAACATTGCGAAGGAGCTGGCAAAAGGAATCTTACCGGTTGTGGCAAGTCCTGCTGCGATTCCCATCATGTTGCATTCTGCAATACCGCAGTCAATGTGACGTTCCGGGAACGCTTTCTTAAAGGTTGCCGTCTTGGTTGCCGCCGCTAAATCCGCGTCTAACACAACCAGATTTTCATATTCTTTTCCTAACTCCGCCAAAGCATTTCCATAGCTTTCACGGGTTGCGATCTTCTTTACCTCACTCACAGGGACTCACCTTCTTTCTTAAGTTCTTCCATTGCCTGTTGATACTCTTCCTCATTGGGCGCTTTTCCATGCCATCCCACTTGATTTTCCATAAAGGAAACGCCTTTTCCTTTGGTACTCTTGGCAACGATCGCCGTGGGCATTCCCTTGGTAGCCTTTGCTTCATCAAACGCCTTCTTAAGTGCTTCAAAGTCGTGGGCATCGGTTTCGATTACATGAAAATTAAACGCTTTGAATTTATCGGCAATGGGATACGGTGAGCACACTTCATCCACCGGTCCATCAATCTGCAGACCGTTGTTGTCCACGATTGCCACGAAATTATCCAGGTGATTTGCGCCGGCAAACATACAAGCTTCCCAAACCTGGCCTTCCTGGATCTCGCCATCTCCCAGCAACGTATAAACCCGATAAGAATCGTTGCTAAGCTTGGCAGAAAGAGCCATTCCCACTGCGGCCGAGATCCCCTGTCCCAAAGAACCACTGGACATATCCACGCCGGGAATGTGCTTTTTATCCGGGTGTCCTTGTAAATAAGATCCAATGTGACGCAAGGTCTTTAAGTCTTCTACCGGGAAGAATCCACGATTTGCCAATACGGAATAATACCCCGGAGCCGTATGTCCCTTACTTAAGACAAAACGATCGCGATCCGCTTTCTCCGGATCCTTGGGATCAATGTTTAATTCTTCAAAAAACAAATACGTATAAATATCCGCTGCGGATAAAGATCCGCCGGGATGTCCGCTTTTCGCGTTGTAGACAGCAGTTACGATTCCTTGACGAACGGCATTTGCTGTTTTCTTCAGTTCTTGCATATTCATGTTTAACTCTCCTTTTATTCCCCAAATACAGCACGATAGTCTGCCTGGAATTTTTCAATACCCTGATCCGTTAACGGATGCTTGGTCATTTGTTCGATTACACTGTACGGAATGGTTGCGATATCCGCCCCTGCCAAAGCACAATCCGTAACATGAATGGGATTCCGAATGCTTGCGGCAATGATCTCGGTTTTGATCTCCGGATAGTTGGCAAAGATAGCCGTAATGCTTTCAATCAAGTCAATGCCCGGACAGGAAATATCATCCAAACGTCCTAAGAACGGAGATACAAAAGCTGCGCCGGCTCTGGCTGCAAGAAGCGCCTGATTCGCTGTAAATACCAAGGTTACATTCACTTTAATATCTTCTGCCGCCAACGCTTTGGTTGCTTTCAAGCCTTCAACGGTCATCGGGATCTTTACAACCATGTTGGGATGGATCTTTGCGATCTCTCTACCCTCGGCGATCATTCCTTCCGCATCTACGGTAGTCGCCTTCACTTCTCCGCTGATCGGTCCGTCAACGATGGAGGCGATTTCCGCGATCACCTGGTTAAAATCTCTTCCTTCCTTCGCGATCAAAGAAGGATTTGTAGTAACCCCACAAATAACCCCCATGTCATTTGCTTTCTTAATGTCTTCTACGTTTGCTGTGTCAATAAAAAATTTCATCTCTA
>CALGGT010000054.1 GCA_937915825.1 uncultured Eubacterium sp. | reverse complement strand
TGGAGTTCAGACGTGTGCTCTTCCGATCTCCAGATCGTTAAAGGATACCATGGAAGGAAAGCTTCCCCAAAGAAAGATCGTAACGGAAGCTGCCCAGGGATATAGTTCCTATGGGAACCAGATCGGTTTGGCTACCGGATTGGTTCATGAGATCTATCACCCCGATTACGTTGCCAAGCGTATGGAAATTGGCGCGGTGATGGGGGCTGCCCCGCGAGATTATGTTATTCGTAAGAATTCCGATCCGGATGACGTGATCATCTTACTAGGTGGTCGTACCGGACGAGATGGCTGTGGAGGCGCGACCGGGTCATCCAAGGCCCATAACACGGAATCCATTGACACTTGCGGCGCAGAAGTACAAAAAGGAAACGCACCGACGGAACGTAAGATCCAAAGATTGTTCCGCCGTAAGGAAGTCAGTCTGTTAATTAAAAAATGCAACGATTTCGGAGCCGGCGGGGTTTCCGTTGCCATTGGTGAATTGGCAGACGGCCTGGTGGTGGATTTGGATAAAGTGCCGAAGAAATACGCAGGGTTGGATGGAACGGAATTGGCAATTTCTGAGTCCCAGGAGCGTATGGCGATCGTTGTGGATCCCAAAGATGTGGATCAACTGCTGCAATATGCCCATGAAGAGAATTTAGAGGCAGTTCCGGTTGCCAAGGTAACCGAAGAGAAACGACTGATCCTTCGTTGGAGAGGAACGGACGTTGTTAATATTTCCCGTGCGTTTTTAGATACCAACGGAGCTCATCAGGAAACAGATGTGAAGGTGGTTGGTCCTAGAAAGTCGGACAACTACTTACGTAAATTTAAAAAGAAAGATACCTTCTCGTCGTATTTTAATGACACATTGAAGGACTTAAATGTTTGTTCCCAAAAGGGATTGGTGGAAATGTTTGACAGTTCCATCGGAGCCGGAACCGTGGTGATGCCCTATGGAGGAAAATACCAATTAACCCCGGTTCAGACCATGATCGCCAAGCTCCCTGTATTAGAGGGAACCACCGACGCGGTTACCATGATGAGTTACGGATTGGATCCCTATTTAATGTCCTGGAGCCCCTATCATGGAGCACAATACGCGGTATTAACCTCGGTGGCTAAGATCGTGGCAGCCGGTGGTGATTTTCATAAGGTTCGTTTCACGTTCCAGGAATATTTTAAACGAATGACGACGGATCCGGAGAGCTGGGGCGAGCCCATGCAGGCTCTTTTAGGTGCCTATGAAGCTCAGATCCGGTTGGGATTGCCGTCCATTGGCGGGAAAGATTCCATGTCCGGAAGTTTTAACGAGATCCATGTGCCTCCCACCCTGTGTTCCTTTGCAGTGGATGTGGCCCGATTATCCGATGTGGTAACCTCTGAGATTAAGAGAAAAGGAAGCGTTCTATGTCATCTTCCCATTCGTAGAGATGATTACGATCTTCCAAATTTCGAATATGCCATGGCGCTTTACGATCAGATTCATCAATGGATGCAGGAAGATAAAGTATTGTCCGCTTATGTGGCAGAGGGTACCGGCATTGCCGCAGCCGTTGCGCAAATGGCATTTGGAAATAAGATGGGAGTTCGCTTCCAGGATGACATTCCCATGGAAGAGTTCTTTAAGCCGGCCTATGCTGAATTGATCTTGGAAATGTCCCCGGAGGGAGCTGCGGAAGTGTTAGGCAGCAACTGGGATGCGATGGAGATCGGGGAAGTGACCGGTGAGGATTCCTTCGTATATGGCGATGAAGAGATTTCCATGGAGGAAGCGATCCAGAACTGGACCGCTCCGTTAGAGGGGGTATTCCCTACCAGATCCCATGTGGAACCGGCTAAGGTACCCAATGGATTATACCAAACGAAGAATATCTATGTTTCCAATAAGAAGATTGCCAAGCCTACTGTATTTATTCCCGTGTTTCCGGGTACAAACTGTGAATATGATACCATGAAGGCCTTTGAAGAAGCAGGCGCTTTAACCCAATGTCTGGTATTCAACAACAGTTCCGAGCAGGCGATCAAGGACAGCGTAGACGCATTTGAAAAAGCGATTAAAGAATCCCAGATCCTTATGTTCTCCGGCGGGTTCAGTGCCGGTGATGAACCGGATGGTTCAGCGAAGTTTATTACGTCTGTATTCCGCAATGAGAAGATTACGGAGGCGGTACATGACTTATTAAAGAATCGTGACGGTTTGGCATTGGGAATTTGTAATGGATTCCAGGCCTTGATCAAATTGGGTCTGGTACCCTTTGGTGAGATTCATACCCAGCATTTTGATTCGCCTACGTTAACCACAAACAGCATTGGCCGCCATGTTAGTAAGTCGGTTTATACCAAGGTGGTTTCCAACTTATCTCCATGGCTGCAAAGAGCGGAATTGGGAGGAATGTATTCCATTCCTGCCTCTCATGGAGAGGGGCGTTTTGTTGCCAACAGCGAATGGCTGCAGCAACTTTTTGCCAACGGACAGGTGGCAACGCAATATGTGGATCTGGATGGCAATCCTACCATGGATGAGGATTACAATCCCAATGGTTCCTATTGTGCCATTGAGGGGATTACCAGTCCGGACGGCCGTGTGTTAGGTAAGATGTGTCACTCTGAGAGAAGGGGAACCGGCGTAGCTATGAATATTTTCGGTGAACAGGATCAACAGATCTTCAAGAGTGGCGTGGATTATTTTCGCGGATAAGTAAGGTCAGAGAATAAAGGAAGTGACGCCTGTGCTGGAACGATATAAGGTGATTTTAGCCTCACAATCTCCCAGAAGAAGAGAATTGCTGCAAAGGATCTTAAAGAACTTTGATGTAGTGGAGTCGGATCTATGCGAAGAGGGATTTCCGGAAGAAGAGGGCAAAGATCTAACGGTGGTTCTGGCAGAGAATAAGGCTAAGAACGTGAAAGACCGCCTTATGGCTGAGGCGCCGGAGGAAACGTATTTGATCATCGGTGCGGATACGGTGGTGGAAGTGGATGGCGAGATCCTGGGGAAACCTAAGAATACCGCAGAAGCACAAAACCAGATCCATATGCTGGAAGGAAGATCCCACCAGGTCATTACCGGCGTTTCCATCCTGATCTGCGGCAACGAGGTGGAAGAATCTCAGATAACGTTTGCGGTTACGACCAAGGTATATGTAGCTTCGATGGATAACAAAGAGATCATGACCTATATCGAAACCGGGGAACCCTATGATAAAGCGGGGGGATACGGGATTCAAGGTGTTTTCTCCAAGCATATTGAAAGAATTGAAGGAGACTACAACAATGTGGTGGGACTCCCGGTGCAACGACTTTATCGGGCTTTGCGGGAATTGGACGACAAATCGTAACATTTTTTGTTACGATTCACAGCCCCCTGCCTCAATTCTTGGGGCCCGCTATGCGCTTTTGGTCGTGAACAGCCAGCTGACACGACGCTTCAAGCGCAAGACTCTATTGCTGCTGTCGCGGCTGCCCCAATCATGTGAGGGCAGGTTGCTGATTCCAGTAAGCATGGTACAACCGCTCAGATATGTCAGCAAGCTGTCAATCTGAGCGATTATCCCATGCTTACTGTGAATCGTAACATTTTTTTTAAAAATGTGAGAAATATTTCTTGACAGATGAACGGACTTTTTGTATAATACTAATTGTGTCAGTCAAAGACACAGTTTGCGCGAGTGGCTCAGTTGGTAGAGCACAACCTTGCCAAGGTTGGGGCCGCGGGTTCGAGTCCCGTCTCGCGCTGAAGGATAAAGGATCATGACATTGTCATGGTCCTTTTTGTAATTTTAAATTTGTAATCCTACAGAAAAAAAGAACTGAACAGAAAAGAGGGATGATATGCTGGATCATATTCACATTAAAAATTTTGCATTTATGGAGGAAGTGGATTTAGATTTTTGTCCTACGTTTAATATTCTGACCGGTGAGACGGGTGCCGGGAAATCTTTGTTGATCGGCTCCATTCAATACGCTTTGGGCGGTAAGATCTTTTCCGGGATGCAAAGCGACGGACAGGAGGATATTTCCGTGGAACTAACGTTTCATGTGGAGAATCCCAAGGTGTTAGAGGAATTGAAGGGGTTGGATCTGGATGTTGAAGAGGGAGAATTGATACTTGCCAGACGAAAAAGAAAGAATCGAAGTATTTGTAAGATTAATGGAGAAAGTGTGCCGGTATCTCTATTAGACCGGGTCGGGGAGCTCCTCTTGGAGATCACCGGTCAGCATGCCAATCAATATTTGCTTAAAAAGGAATACCATTTGGAGGCGTTGGATGGCTACATCGGTGAGGAGGCGGAACAAACATTAGAGGAAATCCGTCATTGGTATCAGATCCGTCAGGATATTCTTAAGTGGCAAGAGGCGCAGGATATGTCGCCGGAAGAAAGACAGAGGGAGCTTTCCTTCCTGCAATACGAGGAGGAAGAGATCGTTCAGGGAGCGGTGAGAGAAGGAGAAGAAGAGGAACTGGCCGACGAGGTAAAAAAAAGCATGGCGGCATCGGAGATATTACAGGGGCTGTCGGAAGTTCAAGAGGTGATCTTTGGCGGAGGTGGTCAAGGCGTGGCGGAACAGATGGAATCGGCCCTTACGTCCTTGTCGTACCTTCAAAAATACGGAAAAGATTGTGAGGAATTGGTAGGTCAGCTTACGGAGATTGACGATCTGCTTAGAGATTTTGAACGTGATCTACATGAAACGGTCCAGGAGATTTCTGTGGATCCGGAGGAACTCCGGCAAAAAGAGGAGCGATTGGAACTGGTTAGAAAACTAAGTGTCCGCTATGGAGATACCTTCGAAAAGATGCAGGAATACCTGGGACAAACCAGAGAAAAGATCGCTTTTTATGAAGAATATGAGGAGAAGGCAAAGGAAAAAGAAGAGGAAAAGACAGAGGCAGAGGAACATTTGCGAAGGAGTTCAAAGCACCTGTCGGAGCTTCGAAAGAAGGCTGCCAAGAAGCTGGAAAAAGAAATTATGAAGGCATTAGCGGAGCTGAATTTTGAGCATGGGGAATTTGAAATCCAAATCGATCCCAAAGAGCACTTTGGGGCAAACGGAATGGATGATGTGGAATTTAGGATTTCTACCAACCCCGGATTAAAGCCGGGTCCACTGCGTAAGGTAGCTTCCGGAGGGGAACTTTCCCGTATTATGCTTGCCATCAAGACTGTATTTGCCAAGATGCAAAAAACGGAAACCTTGATCTTTGATGAGATCGATACCGGGATCAGTGGAAGGACGGCTCAGAAGGTGTCGGAGAAAATGGCGATTTTGGGAAAGAAACATCAGGTGATCTGCATTACTCATCTGGCCCAGATCGCCGCCATGGCAGACGAGCATTTTCGGATTGAAAAAGAAGTGGGGGAGGCTCAGTCGGTTACGAAGATTCAAAGCTTAAGTTGGGAGGAATCGGTGGAAGAGTTAGCCAGGATGCTGGGAGGGGTTAAAATCACCGAGACCGTGCTTGAACACGCCGGAGAGATGAAGGAACTGGCTTCCCAGCTTAAGAATGGATGAGAATGGTTACGAATTACGAATTTTCCAATCCTATAGGGTAACGTTGGCACCGTTACCCTATAGGATTTCATTATATGACCAGGGTGCACAACAGTATTAGAAAAAGTTTATTGGTAATTCTCTACAAAAAGTGATATAATAAAAAAGTAGTTTAAATCAATGTGCACAATTTCAAGTAGAATTGGTTAAGATTGAAAAGGTGCAGAAGTAAGACAGGAGGTTTTGTCTATGAACAAAAGGTTCAGAAAGGGCCTGAGTTTCGCTCTTGCCTTCAGCCTGATCGTTACAGGCGTAGGGTTCCAGGGAAACGCGGCGCAAGCGGCTAAAAAACCGAAGTTAGCCAAAAAGAAGATTACGATCAAGGTGGGCAGCACCAAGAAAGTAAAGATCAAAAATGTCAAAAAAGCCCAGGTTAAAAAATTAAAGGTCAAAGTACCGAAGAAGAAGAAGGCAATCATTACCGCTAAGAAAAAAGGGAAAATTGCCATTCGCGTGAAGGGTAAGAAGGTAGGAAGTGCTAAGGTAAAAGTAAGACTTACCTTGAAGAATAAGAAAAAACCCATTAAACTGAAATTAAAAGTAAACGTAAAAGCGGCCACCAATAGTGAGGATGCTAGTTCACCGGATGCATCGTCGGCAGCAAGCAGTGCAGCGACATCGGATGTATCGGCAGAAGCAAGTGCGGCAGCATCTGCTGTAGCATCGGCGGTTGCAAGCAGTGCGGCAACTTCTCCTGCCGGTACAGAAGGCCCGGTGGCTTCTCCGGAGGCATCGGCGGAAGCGTCGGCAGAAGCATCGGCGGATGTAACGGAAGCGTCGGCAGCTCCTACAGAGGAGGCAACTCCGGAAGCATCGGCAGAAGCATCGGCAGATGTAACGGCAGCTCCTACGGATGATGGGAAATATCATCCTTCGGAGGAAGAATATGCAAGTATGATTGAGAAATCTTTGGTATCCACTGGGAATAACGCAAGATTGAAGAGTGTGATCGCCAAAGCAAGAGCCGGCGAGGATGTAACCATTGCTTACATTGGAGGATCGGTAACGGAAGGTGCCGGAGCAGAACCCAACAGTGAGTGTTATGCAGAAAAATCCTGCCAGTTGATCGCTGAGACATATGGAACCGGCAGCAACGTTCATTTCATCAATGCCGGAATGAGTGGAACACCGTCTTCTCTCGGCGTTGTTCGTTACCAGAAAGATATCCTGGATGTAAACAATGGTCAGGAGCCGGATCTGTTATTTGTGGAATTTGCTGTAAATGACTCCGGTGAGTGCACATACGGTGGTTCCTATGAAGGGTTGATCCGTCATGCGTTGATGAACGGCGCAGCTGTGATCTTAATGTTCTCTGTATTCCCTACCGAATGGAATATGCAAGATACCTATATTCCGTATGGCAGTTATTATTACTTACCGATGGTAAGTATGAAAGATGCCGTATTGGATGTAATGGATGAGGAAGATGATTTCCGTAAGTGGTATTTCTACGATCAATATCATCCCAATAATGAGGGACATCTGTTAACAGCAAAATGTATCCTAAATCTGTTTGAAACCATTGATCAGGAGGAAGAGGAAGAAGACATCATCAAAGATGCCGATATGGCAAACAACCTGTCTGACATTGCTCCGTATAAATCCAGTGCCTATGACAACATTAAGATGTTGAATCCGGACACCGTGGATGCCTTAAAAGAAGAGGGATCTTTGATCTCCTTTGATGCTGGTGATTTTAATGATGTGGATACTGTGACCGGAAATTTCCTGTTCGGTGATAAGAAAGTAAAATTCCCCACCAACTGGAAACATTCCAAGACAGCCGGGGATCAGTCCATGAAGTTTACCGTTATGTGTAAGAATCTTTTGTTTGTACTGAAAGACTCTGCCAGCACGGATTTCGGTAGAGTGGAAGTTTATATTGACGGTCAGTTAGCAAGAACCTATAACGGATATTTAAATGGTGCCTGGAATCAGGCGGATACCAAACTTGCGTTTAGCGCGGACAAAGTTGGTAAGCACGAAGTTGAGATCAAGATGGCGGCCAACGACGAAGCAAAAGAGTTTACCATTCTTGCGATGGGATATTCGAACGATGGTGAACTGGAAGAGGAAGCGACACCGGCTCCTCCCCAGGCTTCTCTGGATCCGGATCTGACTTACAAAGAATTAGATATGTCCAAAGTCATGGATTACAACGGCTATGGCTCATCTGCTAAAAGTGAGTTGTTCTATGACACAACCGATGGTTATATTTCAGCTAAGGAAATAAACTATTTCGGTATTCCTTTGGAGACAACCGTTTCCGAAGGGCAAAAGGTCAGTGTACATTTGTCCGGTTACAACAAAGGAAATCAAGGATTTCGGAGTTGGTTAGTGGACGGAGGTGCGAATACACTGACGCCGACGGATGGATTGTTCTTCTTTACAGAAGATAGATGTGATAGTTTTACGGCGGATGGATATTTTGATGTTGTCTATGAATTAGAGTCCACCGGTGATGCAGATTACCTGTTCTTCAAGGCCGCGACCTATAATTCGAACATTCAGGATTTACGAATTGACAACATTGAGATTTCCTATCCCGAAGGGGCTGTATTTGTTCCGGATTATGAACTTTCCACAGAAACCCATGACATCGTGGTACAGGATTCCTTAATCTCTACCGGTAATAACGCAAGGATTAAGAATGTATTGGCGAAAGCCCAGAATGGCGACGCGGTAACATTTGCGTACATCGGCGGGTCCGTAACTGAAGGGCAGGGGGCAAGTCCGAATAGCAACTGCTATGCAGAGAAGTCCTTTGATACATTTAAGGGAAAATACGGAAGTGAGAATTGTAAATTTATCAATGCCGGCATGAGCGGTACACCTTCGTCCCTTGGTTCCATCCGTTATGAAAGAGATGTATTGGCTAGAAATAACGGAAACGCTCCGGATATTCTATTTATTGAATTTGCCGTGAACGATTCCGGAGAATGTACAAACGGAGGCGCTTATGAGGGCTTGATCCGTAGAGCGTTAAAGGATGGAGCAGCGGTTGTCTTAATGTTCTCTGTATTCCGTGATATGTGGAATATGCAGGATACGTATATTCCTTACGGTACATACTATGACTTACCGATGATCAGTATGAAAAATGCGGTTACAAAAACCGAGCAACAGAAAGTACCCGGTTTCTATAAATGGTATTTCTCGGATCAATATCATCCGACCAATGAAGGATATCAATTAACATCCGATTGTATCATGAACCTGTTTGATACCATCGCAGCGGAAGAAACTGAGGAAGATGTAGCTCTTCCTACTGCTAAGAATACCGATGCGTTTGAAGGAACCAAACTGATCAATCCGGATACCATTGAGGATCTGTTAGAAGAAGGAACCTTAGTATCCTTTGACAAAGGCGGATTTGATGGTGTGGATGCAGCAACCGGAAATTATCTATATGGAACGAAGGATGCGAAATTCCCTACCAACTGGATGCATACCACCACAAGTGGATCGGATTCCATGACCATGAAAGTTCAATGTAAGAACTTTATGATCGCATTTAAGTATTCCAGTTCCGCGTCAACCGGAACGGCTGAGTTATACGTAGATGGTGAAAAGACCAACACCATGAATGGATATAACACATCGGGCTGGAACAATGCGGAAACGGTACTTTGCTTCAGTGATGACACCGTAGCCACTCATGACATTGAGATCAAGATGGCAGATGGCTCCTCCGCGAAAGAATTTACGGTTTTGGCCATGGGATATAACTAATCCCTGAATCATGTAAGATCTTATCAATTCTACTTAGATCAGAAGAGAGTCTCTCCCGATTCGGTTCGGGAGGGGCTTTTTTCGTAACTTTTTTCGGAAAAACCTTTACAAATGGGGGAAAAAATAGGATAATAATAAACATAGGTTTTATAGAAAAGGATGATGACATGCAAATTCGAGATTACGTTGAAAAGAACCGATGTATTATGGATGGCGCGTTTGGGACCTATTTTTCTGAACGATTTGCCTGGGTCGGTTTGCCGGAGGAAGCGAATATTTTGGCGCCGGATAAGGTAAAAGAAATACATAAAGAGTATTTAAAGGCTGGAGCCCGGGTGATCCGGACCAATACATTTTCCTCGAATACCGGTTTATTGCATCCGAATTTTGAACAGGTAGAAAGAAATATTCGAGCCGGAATACAGTGCGGAAAAGCTGCAATCTCCGAATATGGAGGGACAGCTTTTTTACTGGGGGATATTGGTCCCATTCCCTATGATGATACCATGGAGGAAGAGGATATAACGGAAGAATATCGCCAAATCGTGCAGATCATGCTGGACGAGGGTGTTGACGGAATTAATTTTGAGACCTTATCGGACTTTAAAACGATCCAACCGGTTATTGAAGAACTTCAGGATCCCAATCCCTATGTAATGGTTTTATTCAGTATGAATCAGTTCGGGTATTCCGCCATGGGATATCGCGGAGAGGAATTATTAAAAGAGGCCTCACAGGTAGAGAGGATTGACGTGGTGGGATTCAATTGCGGCGTAGGACCCACTCATATGAGTGAGTTTTTACAAACCATTGAATTGCCGGTGGATAAGAAGATTGCTGCCCTCCCCAACGCCGGATACCCCAAACGTCGTCGTACCCATATGGAATACTCCAATCATCCGGAGTACTATTCCTTGCGGATGAAGCATTTGGTGGAACAGGTATCCATTGATTTTGTGGGAGGATGCTGCGGGACCAATCCTTCTTATATTTGGGAATTGACCAAAGAAATCCCGAAAAAACAGGTTTGTGAGCCAAAACGGCTGAATTTCTCCGAGAAACAGCGGATCCGGGGGATGTCCGGAGGATTTCTGTATGAGGCGGACGGCCAACGGAAAAAGAAAAAATTAATAGCGGTAGAATTAATCCCGCCTTTGAATATTGTCGATGCGGATTTATTGGACGCAGCCAACCGTTTAAAGAAAAATCATGTGGATGTATTAACATTTCCGGATTCTCCTTCCGGTAGGACCCGGGTGGACTCCATCTTAATGGCTACCAAGGTAAAGACGGAAACCAATATGACGGTAATGCCTCACATGTGCTGTCGAGATAAGAATGCCATTGCCATCCGTTCCCTGGTCATGGGAGCGTACTTAAATGGAATCCGAGATTTTCTCGTGGTAACGGGAGATCCGATCCCCTCCATATCCAGGCAGGATATTAAGGGTGTCTTTAATTTTGATTCCACCGGATTTATGAGAATCTTAGGAGACATGAATGAAGAGCTTTTTTCTAACAATCCCCTGATCTTTGGCGGTGCCATTAATCAGGGCAGAAGAAAATTTGAAAGAGAGATCACAAGGGTTCAGAAAAAAATGGACTTAGGTGCCAAATTCTTCTTTACCCAGCCGGCTTTTTCCAATGTTGACGTGGAACGGATTCAGGAGATTAAGGAAAAGACCGGCGCAACGATCCTTTGCGGAATTATGCCCCTGATCAGTCGAAAGAACGCCTTGTTCATGAAAAATGAAATCGCAAGCATCCCGGTTACCGATGAGATCGTTGACCGTTACGGGGAAAACATGAGTAAGGCAGAGGGAGAACGTGTGGGGGTAGAAATCGCAAGAGAGATGATCCGAAAAACCGAGGACTTTGTGGATGGGTATTATTTTTCATTTCCTTTTAACCGGGTGTATTTGTTAGATCGGATTATAAAAAAGGAGGAAGATCATGGAAAATGATTTCAAGTTTCGAAGTGCTGTCAAAATGGCTGGATTCCATTTGATCCTGATCCTGGCATGTGTTCTTACATGCTTTCGGATCTCCGGGGTCATAAAAGCCGCGGAAAAGGCGATCAGCCTGGAAGTAACCGATGAGGAGATTCAGTTGTCCCCCGGGGATTATGGGGTGATCTCCATGAAATACTCCCAGGGATTTGAGGACGTAGCCAATTGGAAATATACCATCCAATCCATCTCTAACTCTCAATGCTTTACCCTGGTGGAGGATACGGGAGCTTATGAAGCCAAGGAGCTAGGAGAGGTTCAGATCTTAGCGACTGGATACAATTCAGAGGGAGAAACGGTAATCCAGCTAAGATTTACCGTGGAAATATCCGTGGATATGACCGATGTCACCCTGGATACAGAAGCGATTTCCGGGTATTATTCCAGCCAAAAGGTAACAACCGCTTATAGCCAGATCAAAGATCTTTACATTCAAAGTACGACGGAGTTAAATAACACCAATTGTTCCGTTTATGCCACCACTTCCAACGGAAAAATGATCGCCTATGCGGATTTTGTTGAGAACAATCATTTGAAGCTGTATCTTGCGGGATTTGGCGAGGATGTCATCAATCTGACCCTGAATGGAAAGACCTTTTCCATTCCTGTGAGTATTAAGAAGATCAAGATCAATCGATCCACGGCCCTGGTTCAAAAAGGACGCTCCCTTCAGTTGAAGGTGACCGGCGTTTCGGATCCGATCCAATGGAAGAGTAGTAAGAAGATCTTGTCGGTTTCTTCCACGGGAAACGTGAAATGCAAAAAAACCGGGTGTGCCATCGTTACCGCGAAAGTAAAGGGAGAGACCCTGGCTTGCGCGGTGAATGTGGTAAGCAAGAAGATGTTAAAGGTGATCAAAACAGCCAAGCACATTGGGAAGACCCGTAAATACAGCCAGCCCAAACGGATGCAGAAAAAATATTACGATTGCAGTTCCCTGGTTTGGCTGGCCTATAAGACAAAGGGGATCACCTTTGGAGACCGTAGATATGCCCCGGTGGCTGCCAGTATTTGCAAATGGTGTGCCCGCCATGGAAAGCGGATCGCTAAGAAGTATACCTTTCAGCAGATTCAGAATCAATTGTTCCTGCCCGGGGATCTAATGTTTGAGCCCGGTGCTAAAAATGGACGATATCTGGGGATCTATCACGTGGAGATGTTTGTGGGTTATGGGGTGACCGGTGTGGATGCGTCCGGGAAACCGATCCTATGTGAAAAATGGGCGAATCGGGTGGATAACCGCTATTGCGGCGGATATATCATCATGAGAACGTATAAATAAAAGGCTAGCGTCTTGCATTTTATAAATAATTTGGATATAATATAGGATACAATAAATGAATCAACCTAGAAGAAAAGGAGGAATGAACGATGGAATCGGAAGTTAAAAACAGCTTAATCGAGCAATTTGATACCGGTGCCTTATCCAGAGACATCATTCCTCCTAGTTTTACAGAACCGGATGTATTGTTCGAGGTATTGAAAAAAATTGTCAAGGAAGACCATCCGGATGAAGATCTGGATGAGATCGTCCGGGCGTATGAATTGGCGAAAGACGCCCATAAAGACCAAAAAAGAAAGTCCGGGGAGCCGTATTTGATCCATCCGGTGTGTGTGGCGATCATCCTGGCTCAGTTAAAGATGGACCGGGATACCATCGTAGGAGGGCTTCTTCACGATGTGATTGAAGATACCAAGTATTCCGAGGATGATCTGGCGGAATTATTTAGTCCTCGCATTGCTATGCTGGTGGATGGAGTTACGAAACTGACCCAGTTAAATTATCCTGCGGACAAATTGGATGTGCAGGCTGAGAACCTTCGAAAGATGTTCATTGCCATGGCCAAGGACATTCGTGTGATCATAATTAAACTGGCCGACCGTTTGCATAATCTGCGAACCTTACAATTTATGAAACCGGAGAAGCAGATCGAAAAGGCCAGGGAGACCTTAGATATTTATTCACCCCTGGCAGAGCGGCTGGGTATCTCCAAATTAAAGGTAGAACTGGACGATCTGTCCTTTAAATATTTAAAACCCAAAGAGTATGAAGAATTAAACGAACGCTTTAATAATCTGCGCGTTGAGAAGGAAACGTTCATTAAAGAGATCATGGAAGACGTGTTCCGAAACCTGGAAGCTGCCGGGATTCACGCGATCATTGATGGGCGTGTCAAGCATTTGTTCAGCATTTACCGGAAGATGGTAACCCAGAATAAAACGCTGGATCAGATCTATGATCTGTTTGCCATCCGCTTGATCTGTGATACAGAGCCGGATTGTTATACGGCGTTGGGGATCATCCATGATATGTATAAGCCGATTCCCGGTCGGATCAAGGACTACATTGCTATGCCCAAGCCCAATAAATACCAATCCTTACATACCACGTTGATCAGTCCCAACGGGCAGCCCTTTGAGATTCAGATTCGAACCAAAGAGATGCACCGGGTGGCGGAATTTGGTATCGCGGCCCATTGGAACTATAAGGAAAATGGCTCGGAGGCTCTGAGTAAGAAGAAAAAAGAAGAGACCATGCGATGGCTGAAACAGATTCTGGAAATCCAGGAAGACAACGAGGACAACAAGGAATTCTTAAGCATTGTAAAGAGCGGATTGAATCTATTTGATGATACGGTGTATTGTTTTACGCCGGCCGGAGAGGTAAAGAGCTTACCTGCCGGATCCACCCCCATCGATTTTGCTTATGCCATTCACTCCGCCGTTGGAAATAAGATGGTGGGAGCCCGGGTCAATGGAAATATTGTGCGGGTGGATTACCAGCTTGAGAACGGAGACCGGGTGGAGATCATTACGTCCAATAACAGCAATGGCCCCAGTCGAGACTGGTTAAAGATCATTAAAAGTTCTCAGGCCAAATCCAAGATCAACCAATGGTTCCGGGATGAGTTCAAGGAAGAGAACATCGTCCGTGGAAAGGAACTGCTGGTAAATTACGCCAAGAGCAAAGGCATTCAGCTTTCGGATTTATTAAAACCCGACTATATGGAAGCCACTCAGAGAAAATATGGCTTTAAGAACTGGGAATCCGTATTGGCAGCGGTAGGACACGGAGGCTTGAAGGAAAGCCAGGTGGTGAACCGTTTACGTGTTGAATACGATAAGACCAGAGTGATCTCGGATCAACAGATTCGCCAGGTGATCGAAGAAGCGAAGGAAAAAAGAACCCATGCCCAACCCATTCCGGGTGAGAACGGACCTACGGGAGCCGATGGTTCCGGTGGGCATAAAAGCGGCATTATCGTAAAAGGTCTGGATGATCTGGCTGTACGTTTTTCCAGATGCTGCAACCCGGTACCCGGAGATGAGATCGTAGGGTATATTACCAGAGGAAGAGGAATCTCCATTCACCGGTCGGATTGCGTGAACATGCTGCATTTGCCGGCCGAAGAGAGAAGTCGTGTGATCGAGGCAGAGTGGAGTGCCAATATTATTAACAGCAATGAATACTATCCGGTGGAGATTGTGATCTACACCGAGAATCGAAGCGGTGTTTTATTGGATATTACCAAGATCTTTACGGAGAATGAAATTGATATTAAGTCCATGGACATCCGTACCACCAAGCAAGAGAAGGCTACCATTGTGGTGGGATTTGAAACCAAGGGAGTTACCTTGCTAAATTCCATTATCAAGAAGATCCGCATGGTGGAAAGTGTGATTGATATTAAACGTCGCAGCAATGGATAAGGAACAACGGATAAGGAATTAGGAAGACTATGAAATCGATTGAAAAAAATGGGATTTCCATTCATACCATGGTGTTGGGCCAGGTTGCTACCAATTGTTACATCGTACATAGAACCGGGGACAGCCGTTGTGTGGTGATCGACCCGGCGGATAACGGGGAATTTATTTACGAAACCATAAAATCCCTGGGATTGGAATTGGAAGCCGTGCTTTTGACCCATGGCCATTATGATCATATTTTAGGGTTACGATCTTTGCTGGGAAAGAACCGGGTAAAGACCTATGCCGGTGAAAAGGAAGAGGAATTGTTACAAGACCCCAATCAGAACCTGACTGTGGTAACCGGAACGCCGATCGGGGTTATTGCCGATGTGTACGTAAGAGATGGAGAGCGTGTCCGGTTGGCTGACATGGACTTTGATGTCTTATGGACCCCGGGACATACCTTTGGAAGTGTTTCTTATTATTTGAGAGAACAACGTCTGCTGTTCTGCGGAGACGTTTTATTTTTGGAGTCGGTGGGACGGTGCGATCTTCCTACCGGTAATTGGAATCAAATGTTACAAACGTTGGAGAATGTGTTATTCAAATTACCGGATGAGGTGGAGGTTTACAACGGTCACGGAAGTTCGACCCAGATCGGATATGAGAAGAAGAACAATCCTTATGGTGATATGCTATGATGGATGTTTATGTGTCGAAAAATCTTTTTTCGTATGACATGCAGGGGATGATTCAGGCGTTTTTCCCCATGGAGAAATTTCAGATCCACACCCCGGAAAAACAGATCCAAACCCTGGAAAATAAGGAAGAAGAGAAGGAACCTTTTTCCTTATCTTTTTGGAAGGATGGGAAGGAGATCTGGAAAGAATCTTTTAAACACCCGGATAAGAATGAAGTGAAGCGGTCGATCTACCTTCATCTTCAGGATATGACGGGGATCTCGCTTCCCTGGGGGATCTTGACCGGAGTGAAGCCGGTAAAGCTGGCCAGAAGAATGTTAGAAGCGGGGGCGGGCGCGGAACAGACCGTTCAACAATTAAAAGATTATTATTTATTATCCCGGGAAAAGGCGGAACAGATCACAGAGATCGGACAGCGGGAGCTTTCCCTGGTGGAGCCCCTGGATCTTAAAGAGGGTGTCAGCATCTACATCGGCATTCCCTTCTGCCCTACCATCTGTGCCTATTGCAGTTTTTCTGCCTATCCCATAAAACAATACGAAGATCAGGTGGAACGCTATCTTCAGGCCTTGAAAAAGGAGTTAACCTATGTAGCAACTCACTTGAAGGGAAGAAAGATTCATACCGTATATATTGGCGGAGGAACCCCTAGTTCCCTTTCGGAAGAACAAATGGAAGATTTGCTTTCTTTTGTTACGGAGATCCTGCCCATGGATACGGTTTTGGAGTTTACGGTGGAAGCGGGACGGCCGGACAGCATTACCCTTGGAAAACTAAAGATCATGCGTAAATACGGCGTTCACCGGATCTCGGTCAATCCCCAGACGATGAATCAAAAGACGTTAGATCTGTTGGGGAGAAAACACCTGGTAACAGAGATCCAGCCTGTTTTTTATCAAGCCAGAGAATTGGGTTTTCAGAATATTAACATGGACCTGATCGTAGGTCTGCCGGAAGAAAGCGTGGCGGATCAGCAATATTCCCTGCAGGAAGTGCTGGCAATGGATCCGGATAGTGTGACCGTGCATACGCTTGTGATCAAACGTGCTTCTCATTTGCGCAAGCAATTATTAGAGAACCAGGAGGAAACGGCATATTCTTACAACGATACGGTTCTTACCATGCAGGACCGGTCCAGAGATATTTTAAAGAAAGCCGGGTACCATCCCTATTACATGTATCGCCAGAAGAATAAGGCGTTGAGCAGTTTTAACTCCAATCAGGAGAATGTAGCCTATGCCAAGCCCGGGAAGGAATGTCTGTATAACATCTTGATCATGGAGGAGCTAGAAACCATTATCGCGGTTGGCAGCGGCGGCTCCACCAAATTCTATGACCGTGGGAAAGATCAGATCTTCCGGGTTGAGAATGTTAAAAGTGTCAAGGATTATGTGGAACGCTTGGATGAGATGATCGATCGGAAGCGGGCGTTTTTAGGATGAGGATCCGAATGCCGTGAATCAGAGAAAATGAGAAAAGAGGATATGTGACTATGGCAATGAAGAAGAAACCGGTAACCGGAATGAAAGACATAATGCCGGAGGAAATGGAAATTCGAGATTATGTGATCTCCACCATTAAGAAGGTGTATAAAACCTATGGTTTTTCATCGATTGAGACCCCTTCCGTGGAGCACATAGAGAATCTAAGCTCGAAACAGGGGGGAGAAAATGAGAAGTTGATCTTTAAGATCTTAAAACGAGGAGAGAAGCTCCGATTGGAGGATGCCAAAGGAGAAATGGATGTTGTGGACGGCGGACTTCGTTATGATTTGACGGTGCCCTTGTCCAGATATTATGCCAATCATGCCAACGATCTAGGCACCCCTTTTAAAGCACTGCAAATGGGAAATGTTTGGCGGGCGGAACGCCCCCAAAGAGGACGTTTTCGTCAGTTTATGCAATGTGACATTGATATTTTAGGGGAACCTTCGAATCTGGCGGAAATTGAATTGATGTTAGCTACCTCTGGAGTTTTAGGTACGCTAGGTTTTAAGAAGTTTACCATTCGTATCAACGATCGTCGGATCTTAAAGGCCATGGCCGCCTACAGCGGTTTCCGTCCGGAGGAATACGATTCGGTATTTATCATCATTGATAAGTTGGATAAGATTGGAATGGACGGCGTTCAAAGCGAGTTGGAAAGCGCCGGCTATGAAGAGGAGAACATTCAACGATTTTGTAATATTTTTACCGCAACACAAGAAGTGGAAGGAATCGGGAAGATCGATTCTATGGTGGAGATTTTGGGAGATTTTCTGGAGCAGGAAGTGGCGGATGGATTAAAGACCATTATTACCACGGTGCTTTCTGTAAAGGAAGCGGATTTTTCCATTGTTTTTGATCCTACGTTGGTGCGGGGGATGAGCTATTATACCGGACCGATCTATGAGATTCGTATGGATGAGTTTGGGGGAAGCGTAGGCGGTGGCGGACGTTATGATGAGATGATCGGCCGTTTTACCGGACAGCAGACGCCGGCCGTTGGATTCTCCATTGGTTTTGAGCGGATCATTCTGTTAATGTTGGAAAACAATTTTCAAGTGCCGGGTTCCGAGGAAAGCGTTGCGCTTCTTATTGACAAGAAGGCGGATGACGATTTGACTCAAAAGGTTTTCAAAGAGGCGAAGAGAAGAAGAGAACAGGGGCAACGGGTAACGGTCATGAAGATGAAGAAGAATAAAAAGTTCCAAAAAGAACAATTAAAAAAAGACGGATATCAGGAGATTGTGGAGTTTTTTGCGGATTAAGTCAGAAGGAGAGAGAACGTTATGGCAGAGTCGATGCTGGGACTGAAGCGTACCAAGCGATGTGGAGAGTATACAACCGAGGACATTGGAACGTTAGTAACCGTCATGGGATGGGTGCAAAAAAGTCGAAATAAAGGAGGAATCATATTCGTGGACGTAAGAGATCGTTCCGGATTGATTCAGTTGATCTTAGAAGAAAGTGATTGCGGCGTGGAGTCCTTTGAAAAGGGAACCCGACTTCGCAGTGAATTTGTAATCGCTGCCACCGGAAAGGTAGAGCCAAGATCCGGAGCGGTGAATGAGAACTTAAAGACTGGGCAGATCGAGGTTCGTGTAAAGGATCTTCGGATTCTTTCGGAATCGGAAACCCCGCCGTTTCCGGTACAAGAGGATTTAAAGACCAAAGACGAGTTGCGTTTGAGGTATCGTTTTCTGGATCTGAGACGTCCGGACCTGCAAAAGAATTTTATCTTGCGTCATAAGGTTTGTATGGAGGCACGTAATTTCTTATCGGAGGAAGGGTTCCTGGAATTGGAAACGCCGATGCTTACCAAAAGTACGCCGGAAGGCGCCAGAGATTATCTGGTTCCCTCTCGTGTACATCCCGGAAATTTTTACGCCTTGCCTCAATCCCCTCAGTTGTTTAAGCAATTGTTGATGTGTTCCGGATTCGACCGGTATTTTCAAATTGTAAAATGTTTCCGGGATGAGGACCTGCGTGCGGATCGTCAACCGGAATTTACCCAGCTGGATATGGAATTATCCTTTGTGGATGAAAACGATGTGATCGATGTGAATGAGCGTTTGTTACAGCGCTTGTTCCAAATGATCGGCGTGGAAGTTTCTCTTCCTATTCCCCGTATGACCTGGCGGGAAGCGATGGACCGATTCGGTTCAGATAAGCCGGATCTGCGGTTTGAAATGGAACTGACCGACGTTTCCGACGTTGTGAAGGGGTGCGGGTTCGGAGTATTTTCCCAGGCCATTGAAAAGGGTGGCAGTGTTCGGGGTCTGAATGTGAAAGGCCAGGGGGACATGCCTCGTAAGAAAATTGATTCCCTGGTGGATTTTGCCAAGGACTACGGCGCTAAGGGATTGGCATATTTATCCTTAAAAGAAGATGGAAGCATAAAGTCTTCCTTTACCAAGTTTTTACAGGAAGAGGAAGTGAAAAAACTGGTAGAGAAAATGCAAGGAGAGCCGGGAGATCTGCTGTTATTCGCAGCGGATCAGGATAAGGTTGTCTTTGATGTTTTAGGAAATTTACGTGTAGAGATTGCCAAGCGCTGCGCTCTGATCCCGGAAAATACGTATCGATTCCTTTGGGTTACGGAATTTCCCTTGTTAGAATATAACGAGGATCTGGGGCGATATCAGGCGATGCATCATCCCTTTACCATGCCGATGGAAGAAGATCTCTCTTTGATCGAATCCGATCCCGGGAAAGTTCGTGCCAAGGCATATGACATTGTATTGAATGGAACCGAGCTGGGTGGCGGCTCGGTGCGAATCCATCAAAACGATATACAGGAAAAAATGTTTGATCTTCTTGGATTTACCAAGGAGGAAGCTACAAAACAGTTTGAGTTCTTACTGCGGGCATTCCAATATGGCGTGCCGCCTCATGCGGGGCTGGCATTTGGTCTGGATCGCTTAGTTATGTTTATGGCCGGGGAGGATAATATCCGCGAGGTGATCACATTCCCGAAAGTAAAGGATGCGTCCTGTTTAATGACCGATGCCCCGAATCTGGTGGATGATACACAACTGGATGAGTTGGGCATTGCCATTCAACCGGACGTTTTGGAAGCGCTGAAGGAAGAAGCGTCTGACAGTGAGGATAATAATTCATAAAGGAGGATATAACCTATGAGTGTAACAACGAAAGAATTTGGGGTAACAAAGGAAGGAGAAAAGGTGACACTTTATACCATTGAGAATAGTCATGGTATGCGTGCGGATGTCATTGACTACGGTGCCAATCTGGTGCGTTTGTTCGTGCCGGATAAAAATGGTTCTCTGGACGATGTGGTATTGGGATTTGATTCCATCGAATCTTATGAAGGAAACGGATGCTTCTTCGGTTCCACCATCGGACGTCACGGAAATCGTATTGGCAATGCCACCTTTACCTTAAACGGAGAAACCTATGAGTTGGAGAAAAATGATGGGGAAAATAACTTGCATGGCGGCACGCCGGGATACAACAAAGTAATGTATCAGGCAGTTACCACGGAAAACAGTGTAACCTTCGCCCGAGTAAGCCCGGATCTGGAACAGGGATATCCCGGAGATATGACCTATTCCGTCACCTATCATTTAACCGAAGACAATGAATTACGTCTTCATTATTATGCAAAGTCCAACAAGGATACCCTTTGCAACATGACCAATCACAGCTATTTTAATTTAAAAGGACACGATGGCGGTGAGATCACGGATCATGAAGTGTGGATTAAAGCGGATGGCGTTACGGAAACCAGTGAGGATCTAATTCCCAATGGAAATATTATCGATGTGGAAGGAACGCCTTTGGACTTCACCATGAAGAAGAAGATTTCCAGAGACATTGAGGAAGATTATAAACCTTTGTTGGATGCCGGCGGATACGATCACAATTTTGTATTGGATATTGACGGATCTGAGGTAGAGAAGGTGGCAGAATTGTCGGAAGAAACCACCGGCCGTGTCATGGAAGTCTTTACGGACCTTCCCGGCATGCAGCTGTATACCGGAAACTTTATTGAGAAAGAAGATGGAAAGGAAGGAGCTACTTATACCAAGCGTTCCGGCGTTTGCTTCGAGACCCAGTTCTTCCCGAACTCCATTAATATTGATTCCTTCAAGCCTTGTATCTTAAAGGCAGGAGAGCCTTTTGAATCGACTACGATCTATCGTTTCTCCGGGGAAGAAGAGTGATCCACAGCATATAAGCGGAGTGTTAATAACGTAAAAGTTGAGTTTTAACAGAGTTGTGTTGTGTTTTAACATCGTGAAAGTTAAAATTCCGTAAGATTTTGAAAGAATGAAAGGTGTGGAACTTTTCATTCTTTCAAATCTTTCTGCAAATTGTTACAGAAATGGGCAGATGAGAGGGGAGGTTTTGTATGAACCGAGTACCTTTAAACGAACGGGAACTTCCCTATTATACAAAAGGAGAAGAAATATTTAACATGGTATCCCACATTGTCGGTGGGGCTTTGGCCGTGGCGGAGCTGGTTCTTTGCGTGATATTTTCGGTCATCTACCGGGATGCCTGGTATGTAGTAGCATCGGCCGTTTACGGCGCTTCCATGGTGATTCTCTTTGTTATGTCCAGCATCTATCACGGATTAAGGGCTCAAACGGCTAAGAAAGTGTTTCAAATCCTGGACCATTGTACCATTTATTTCATGATCGCAGGAACCTATACACCCATTGCATTAGGGGGATTGCGTGAGATCAACCCCGTTATTGGGTTTGTGGTATTTGGCGTTGTCTGGGCCGCTTGTGCAGCAGGAACGGTATTTACGGCCATTGATTTAGAGTCCACCAAGAAGTTCTCCATGATCTGCTATTTGGCCATGGGCTGGTGTATCGTGATCTTTCTTGTACCTACGTATCATGTGTTGGAAATGGGGGGCATGATATTTTTGATCTTAGGTGGCCTGGCACATACAATGGGAGCCTTCTTGTATCATAAAGGAAAGACGGTGAAATATATGCATTCCATCTTTCATTTGTTTGTGATCTTAGGGAGTTTGCTGCACTTTTTTATGATTCTGTTTTATGTAATTATTCGATGAAGAGAGGAAAAAAGAATGATCGTTCAGCCTAAAGTAAAAGGATTTATATGCACAACGGCTCATCCCAAAGGATGTAAGGAAAGTGTGCGCCGACAGATTGAAACAACCAGAAAATTCGGAAAAAAACAGGGACCGAAGCGTGTGCTGGTGATCGGAAGTTCTACCGGATACGGACTGGCGTCCCGGATTGCCGTAGCGTTCGGTTATGGAGCGGCGACCATGGGGGTTGCCTTTGAAAAAGAAGCAAAAGGAAAAAGAACGGCTACGGCCGGTTATTATAATACGAAGGCCTTTGAAGAGTTTGCGAGAGAAGAGGGATTGTATGCAAAATCCTTTAACGGAGACGGTTTTTCAGAGGAAATGAAGCAAACGGTGATCGAAGAGATTAAAAAAGAATGGGGCCAGGTTGATATGGTTGTTTACAGTCTGGCGGCTCCTCGAAGGGTGATGCCAGATGGAACAAAAGTAACCTCTGTTCTGAAAACAGTGGGTAAGCCCATTACGGAAAAAACCATTGATCTAACGTCCAATCAGGTATTGGAAACAACCGTTGATTGCGCAACGGAAGAGGAAATACGAGCTACCGTTCAGGTTATGGGCGGGGAGGATTGGAAAGCCTGGATGGAGGCTTTGTCGGACGCGGACGCGTTGGCGGAGGGAGTGATCACGCTGGCTTATTCTTACATTGGCCCGGATGTGACCCACGCCATTTATAAAGAAGGAAGCATTGGTCAGGCAAAGAAGGATCTGTATCAAACCGCGGATTTTCTGAATGAACAATATTCCGGGGTGAACCTGCGGGCGTATGTTTCGGTGAATAAAGCTTTGGTAACCCAGTCCAGCGCTGCGATTCCGATTGTTCCTTTATACATTTCTTTATTGTATCGGGTTATGAAGGATCAGGGTTTGCATGAAGGATGCATCGAACAGATGAATCGTCTGTTTTTGGATAAATTAGTAGGAGAGGTCCCGCTGGATGAGGAGAGAAGAATTCGCCTGGATGACTATGAAATGAAGCCGGAGGTTCAGGAAACGGTGAAGGAACTTTGGAAAAAGGCGGATTCGGATAATATTGAAACCATCGGAGATATAGAAGGGTATTGGGAGGAATTCTATCATATGTTTGGTTTTGGATATGAAAATGTCAACTATGAAGAAGATGTGGAACTATAAGAAAGAAAGGAAGAAAGAGAATGAAAAATTGTAAACGAATTTTGGCAGGAGCCTTGATCTTTGCCATGGGATTTGGCGTATGCGCTTTGAACGCAGGAGAAGCGTTGGGAGCGAAGAAACCGAAACTCTCGAAAAAGAGCGTAACGGTGAAAGTGGGAAAGAAAAAGACCATTCAAGTAAAAGGAATTAAAAAGAACAAGATCAAGAAGATAAGCGTGTCGACCAATAAGAAAAAGATCGTTGCGGTTAAGAAAAAGGGAAAGAATGCTTTTACCGTTCAGGGCAAGAAAAAAGGAAATGCCAAGGTTACCGTGAAGGTATTCATTAAGAAGGGGAAGAAGAAAACCCTAACCCTGAAAGTGAAAGTTACCAAGGATGTAACATTAAGTGTTGCCGAGCAAACCAGTATCAAAGAAAGTTATCAGGGAATCTTTGAGAACTTCGGAACCTGTGCCAACTATGTAGGTTATGGGAATAAAGCGAAACAGCTTCAGACCCCGGAGATCGTGGAATTCATCAAGAAACACTACAACAGCATTACGTTGGAGAATGAGATGAAGCCGGAAGCAATCCTTACCAAGGATACGTTAAAGGTGGAGGATGCCAAGGCAAAAGGATATTTGATCCCGGATTCTTATAAAGAAAGTACCGTTCCTGCCTTGAATTTTGATGTGGTAGATAAAACATTGGCGTTCTGTCATGAGAATCAGATCCGTCTTCGTGCCCATACGTTGGTTTGGCACAGTCAAACACCTGCGTTGTTCTTCTATAGTGAGTATGATACCAGTAAGAGCATTTTGAAGGATACTGCTCAAATGGATGCCCGTATGGAATTCTATATCACCAATGTGATGCACCATGTGATGGATCAGGAGAAAACGTTAAATGGAAATCCCGGATCCATTGTATACGCGTGGGATGTGGTCAATGAATATTTACATCATTCCAAGGCGATGGATAATGGAAACTGGGTGGATGTTTATGGAGAACAGAAGAAACAGCCCACCTATGTGAAAAAGGCATATGAAATTGCTTACAATGTATTGAAAGAGTACAATGCAACCGATAAAGTTGCGTTGGTATTTAATGATTACAATACCTATGATGAAGTGGATGATATCATCGAAGTTGTTAAATACATTAACGAGGGTGAGGAAGCAAATATTTGCTCCGCAATTGGAATGCAGGCCCATGTGGATTGCAGCTATCCATCGGTAGCCAAGTTTGAGACCGCTGTTAAGAAATTTATGGAAACCGGATTGGAAGTCCAGATTACCGAGTTGGATGTTACCATTAATTTTGTAAATGCCAGTGCCGGACAAACCGCGGCAGATCAGGCAAAATACGTTTCGAATTTAATGACCATGCTTGTAAAGACGCAGAAAGAACGTGATACCAAAGTAAGTCCGAAGGGAATCACCGGTATTACAATCTGGGGATTGTATGATGATTGTTCCTGGAGAGCAACGAATAAGCCATTGTTCTTTAGTTCCGGAATCACAAAGCCGAAAGCTTCTTACTTTGCCTTGATTCAGGCATCCGGAAATGAAGCATCTGCAACTGCCAGTACTACGCCTAGCACCACGCCTAGTGCGTCCCCAAGCGCGTTACCAAGTGCTACGTCCAGCGCATCGACTGGTACAGAAGCCAGTACCGTTCCCGGTGAGACTGCATCTGCAACACCGGCAACTGCCTAGGATATTTCGAACAAGACGATATCTGGGTTGGGTGATTTCGGTGAAGGAAAACGTAAGGTATAACTCTTAGTTGATAATTTGAGTAATTTAAATTATCAATTCTATGAGTTGTGAGTATACGGATTTATTTTGAACCCCCTGAAAAATGTGGATTTTTCAGGGGGTTCGGTCTTTGTCCGGGAAAAAAAGTGGTCGGTGGTTTGATATTAGAAGTGAAATTTATAAATTTTTAAGAAATGTTGTTGACTATCTGTGGGAATTTTGTTATAGTTTAAATTGGGTTTTGTAATTTTTATGAATTTCGTTTAGTATGGTAAAGGATTGAAAAAGTATTTAAGGAATCATTGGATTTCTGAAAATATATGTAATTGCAGTTGTTGAGAACGAAAGGAAGAGAAAAATGAAAAAAATCAACAAGAAGGCAGTTGTATTTACCCTTGTATTATCTTTGCTGCTTGTACCTGTGATCAGCTACATTCAAAAGAATGCATCGGAAGCCGGCGTTACGAAAACCTTTTCAAAAAGCAATCCCATTGAGGAATTGCTAAGTAATTACTCATTTGTTGTTCGTGGAGATGCATTAGCTGGACATACCACAGGAGCGATTCTGGTTGGCGGCGAGTTCAGTAATCTTCCTTATACAGGAGTTGGCGATGTAGCCGTTACTCCTTCTTATGTAAAAACGATCAAAAGTATGAATTCTCTTTACACACGTTCTTATGAAAATAAGTACAAAGATACTTTTGACGTAACCTTCTATTATGGCACCAATGAAGATACAATTGAAGAGAATGGCGAAGCAAGCTTTGAGTATATTTTAAACAGTGACGAAGCTTTGAAAAATCGCTTTATTGAGAATCCGAACTATGTTGATTTTGATTCTTTGATGAGAAACGTTCAGAAAGAATCCGATCGCCTGGCAGAGAGTGCAACTGCCTTAGAAGCGAAGGATGGCGTGATTGACATTGATTTTACCGGTGAAGGGAAAAATGTTTCCCTAAAGATCCGTGAATTAAATTCGAATGTTGTAAATGTTAAATTTTCAGATATTGAAGACCTTAAGAAGAATGTCTATACGATTTCTTTATTAGGAGAGGGAAAACCTAATTTTGCGAACATTCACTATTATGTAAATGGAAAAGCGGTACCCGCGGATACTCTTTTGGAAAATTTAAAAAGAGAGACCATTCAGGAAACCAAAGAGTTTAACTTTGATGGTATGAACTTTGTATACAATTTACCGGATGCAGAAAAAATCGACATCAATGTAGATTTCTGCGGTCACCTGGTAGCTCCGAATGCAGATATTTCCCTGGAAGGAAATGGAAACTATGAAGGAAGTATCATTGCGGCCAGTTTGGAAACCAATTGGGAGGGGCATTTCTATCCCATGAATATGAAATTTAACTTGGTTCAGGAGGAGCCGACGCAGAAACCTACGGTAGCACCTACGCCGACGCCTACGGTAAAACCGACGCCAACGGTAGCGCCTACGCCTACCCCTACGGTAAAACTGACTCCCACGGTAGCGCCTACGCTAACTCCTACGGAAGAACCTACGGTTGAACCTACGACAGAACCTACACCGGTTCCCAGTTATGGACCGGTTCCTACGGAAGCACCGACCGAGGCTCCCACGGAGGCTCCTACCGTAGAACCTATGGTTGAACCCACACCGGTTCCCAGTTATGGTCCGCTTCCCACGGAAGTACCTACCGAGGCTCCCACGGAAGCACCGACTGAGGCACCTACGGTAGCACCTACCGTAGCTCCAACTCCGGTTATAACAGTGAAATCTACGGTAGCACCTGCACCGGTTGCAACGGTGAAGCCTACGGTAGCACCTGCACCGGTTGTAACGGTGAAGCCTACGGTAGCACCTGCACCGGTTGTTACAGTGAAACCTACGGTAGCACCTGCACCGGTTGTAACGGTGAAACCTACGACAGCACCGGTTGTTACCCAGGCACCTGTAACGCAAGCACCGAAAGTTGTCATCAAGGATGAAGTAGCAACGCCGGAGCCCACCGTGGCAGCTCAAGAAGAGGGAGCTTTAGCGTCTCCTGCTGTGGCAAGTACACAAGATGAGAAGAAAACAAAGGAAGTAACCCAAGCATCTAAGAATTCTGATGCCAAAGGAAATATTGAAGTCAAAGTATATGAGTCCGGTTCCGATAAGAGTATTCCCAACGCGAAAGTAAAGGTATACGATGAGTCCGGGAAGGTAGTTGCTACGGTTACTACCGATAAAAACGGAGAAGCAAATGTAAACGATGTGAAGACCGGAGATTATACCATAAAGGTATCATCGGTTCCGAAGGGATATTCCGTACCCAGTGGAAAACAAAAGGTAAATGTAAAGAAAGGAAAAACATCCCGTAAGAGAGTTCCGATCAAAACATCCATCCGCACATCTGTAAAACAGAAAAAATCCAGTGGCAGCAGCAGTGGAAGCTCCTCCACTCCTCAAACGGGGGATGCTCCGATCCAATGGATGTTGTTGATCTTTGTCGTATCCGGAATCCTTATGGTCGGCGGTTTCTTCTTTATGAAAGCCGGTAGAAAAAAAGCATAATAGATCCGTAGTTTGAAGTAACGGATGGATCCTAATATGGAATTAAGTCATGGTTGAAATTCCTTTCGATATCTTATATTTCTATGTAATATCAAGGATATCGAAAAGGAATGGGTCATGGCTTAATTCTTTTTTGAATGTTTCAGTGGTCCCCGGATAAAAATGTACAACACGGCAAGAAGATTTTTTTAAATATTGATATCATCTAAATTTTTGATAAAAAAAATATAAAAATTATGTGAAATATAAGGCGGAAACGCTTGAAAATTCTTAAAATAAGTAGTACAATAAACTTAACTATATTTAGGAGTATGAAGATGTTATTCTCGCGAAGAAACAAGGTATTAGGTAATAAATAACCGGCATGAAGATCTTGTATCGTGCCGTTGTTGTTATGGAGAGAAGGAGTACTTTTAGACCTTGCGATCATCGGAGCAGGATAGGAAAAAGGAATGTTTCAGAAAAGACGTGGAAAAGACGTCAGGAAAATGGAGGGGATAGAACTATGAAAACTATGAGCAGGAGATTGGTCTCAGTGATAGCGATTGTAGCTTTATTTGCCGGAGTATTATCATTTATGGTCATGGGGGACAACGGGAATGTCCTTGCGGCGAATGATTATGATGCGTCCAGTGCGGTAAACTTCAGTACGGTCCTGGGACGTGCGGTTGATTTTGGTTTGACGGGTGCTTCGCTTACGCAGAATAGTCACATGGAGACAACCTTTGCTACGAAGCTTTTTAAAAATGGCCTGGATGGAACCGACAATCAGAACAATGATATTGATCTTGCCGGGGATGAGCCGGTTCATCTGATCATTGGAGGCCTTTATGAAGGCAGTGAAGTTGTATTTGGAAAAGCGTATGGCAATTCTACAGATATGATCTATAATATTGAGACAACGTCTGAAATAAAAGAGCATATTGTGAAACAAGCGAATTGCAAGGCGACGCTGAAGTACAATCTTTCGGATGCAGAGGATATCAATGAGAACATTTCGCAGATCATTAAGCATGCCACGGATGAATCTGAGAAGATGGCCTTGAAAGAGACGCTGGATACCGATGGTATACTGGTTGGCGGACAACCCCATGTATATCTCAATCTTTCTTCCGAAGAATTCGAGAATAAAACGGTTTATATTAATGTTCCCCAGGGAAGTGCCATTGCTACGGCGATTGGGAATACCAGTAATCTGCATATTGTAAAGAGATCCAGTACGAACGTTGTATTTAATGTATCCGCAACAACCAATAATGGTGATCAGCTTCGAATTGATAAATACGGAGTTATTCCGGTAACCGAAACGATTACATCTACTTCTGTCTCGGATTTTGAAGGGCTGAGGAGTGGAGAAATCGAATCCGGAGATCAGACACATTCCGGAAATGATTCCGATAAGAATAAACGTATTGATGAAGAAATCTGTCAGAAGATCATATGGAATGTTACAGATGCAACCGATGTATATATTGATAATACAGCGGGAGCATTCATTGTAGCACAGGATGAATCAAATGTCAGCGTGGGATCAAGTGCCGGCTGGGTTGTTACACCGGGCAGTATCATAAATCATGCAGAGTGGCATTTTATCTATCACGGAAGAAGTCAGGATGTAAATGAAGATGAAGGACTTGGACAGATGCACTTTGCATTCAACAAGAGATTTTCGGATACGCTTACGTCCAGTTTAAAGCAAGATACGACTGTTTTCGCTCCGGCAGGAACATTCCAGTTTGAATTATATGAGACGAATCAATGGTATATGACCGGAGGATGGGGATGGAGTTCATCCACTCCGATTTTGAATGCATACAATGATGAGAACAGTAAGGTTAAGTTTGGTACCTTGGAATTTAGTTCATCCGGAACTCATTATTATGTGATCAAAGAGAAGAATGGTGGTCAGACCAGTGGAGGAATCAAGAATTCCGATGGTGAAATCGATATACAAGTGAATGTAAGTATAGATGACAGTGGTGTGAGAAAAATTACCGTATCATCCAAGCAATATCTTACCGCATCCGATAAGATGTATGGGAATGTATATAAGAGTAATGATAATGTGGTGATGTCGGGCGTGGAATTTTCTCTTGGTGGTTTTTACAATCAGGTTGTTTCCGAGAATCCATCGATCGAACCGACAGCGGCGCCAACGGTTGTTCCGACCCCGACGCCGACGGTAGCACCGACGCCGACAGCTACACCAACGGTAGCACCGACGCCGACAGCTACATCAACGGTAGCACCGACCCCGACGCCGACGATAGCACCGACGCCGACGCCAACGGTAGCACCGACGCCAACGGTAGCACCGACGCCAACGGTAGCGCCTACCCCGACAGCAACGGTAGCACCGACCCCGACAGCAACGGTAGCACCGACGGTAGCACCGAGTTATGGTCCAGTACCGACACCAACGGTAGCACCGACGGAGGCTCCTACAGTAGCACCGACGCCGACGCCCACAGTAGAGCCTACCCCGACAGCAACGGTAGCACCGAGTTATGGTCCAGTACCGACACCGACGGTAGCACCGACGGAGGCGCCAACGGAGGCGCCAACGGTAGCACCGACGGAAGAACCAACGGTAGCGCCGAC
>CALGGT010000053.1 GCA_937915825.1 uncultured Eubacterium sp. | reverse complement strand
GGCCGTGATTGCAAAGATCTCCCGGTGTTTATTATCAAGCGTCTACCGGTGCGTCTGACTTTTGACAATAACTATTTTAATGCTTTGTATCAGGGGATCCCGGTTGGCGGGTACACAGCCATGGTCGCCAATATGCTGGATGGAATTGACCTGGGTCTGAACCAGGATTACCTGAAGAACAGGGAAGAATGGGATGCGATGGCAGAACGGGTGATCTATACCGGTCCCATCGATGCGTATTTTGATTTTCAATTGGGGCATTTGTCCTACCGTTCCGTAAGATTCGAGACAGAACTTCTGGATCAGCCGAATTTTCAGGGAAACGCGGCCGTGAACTATACCGATGTGGAGACACCCTTTACTCGTATTATTGAACACAAATGGTTTGAGTTTGGCAAGGATCGGGACGGGAATGATTTACCGAAAACCGTAATCAGTCGGGAGTATTCTTCGGAGTGGAAGCCGGGAGATGAACCTTATTATCCTGTGAATGACGATGAAAATTCACGGTTGTATGGAGAATACGAAAAGCTTGCCAAGACGAAAAGTTATGTAATCTTCGGTGGTCGCCTGGGAGAATATCGTTATTATGATATGGACCAGGTGATCTTAAAAGCGCTGGAGCTTTGCGATCAGGAACGGAAATGATGAAGAATGAGAGATAGGATGCAAGAGATACGGCATATGAGCCGATTGTTCAAATTGAATTTTCACCATTTAACCGGCAATATAAAATTGTTTTTAAAATGGGGAATTTTCTCCACATTTGTAGGAATCATCGTAGGGGCGGCCAGTTCCGCCTTTGCTTTTTGTTTGAAGGAAGTTACGAAAATCCGGGAAGCTTACCCTCAAATGATCTTCTTTCTTCCCCTTGCCGGAATTGTCATTGTACTCTTGTATTCCCTGTTCCAATATAAGAATGATAAAGGAACAAACCTGGTGATCTCTTCCATTCACTCTCCGGATAAAGTGCCCTTTCGAATGGCACCGTTGATCTTTATTACCACCCTGATCACCCATTTATTCGGGGGGAGCGCCGGACGTGAGGGGGCGGCCCTTCAATTAGGTGGAGCCATTGGACAGAAACTGGCGGATGTATTTCATTTTGATGAGAGAGATCAAAGAATTGTGGTTATGTGCGGTATGAGTGCGGCATTTTCTGCTGTGTTCGGAACGCCCATTGCCGCGTCGATCTTTGCCATGGAGATCATCAGCGTAGGGGTGATGTATTACGTAGCCCTGGTTCCCTGTGTATTTTCTTCTCTGGTAGCGTCTAAATTTGCAACTCACTTTGGAATTGAACCCCATGTGTATGATTTGGTCCATTCTCCCAAATTTCATTTGGTTCCCGGTTTAAAGATTATCTTATTGGCCCTGCTTTGCGCAGCATTAAGTGTTATTTTCTGCGAATGTCTGCATAGTCTGGGGGACATCTATCGAACCTATCTTAAGAACCCTTATCTTCGAATTGTGGTTTCGTCTCTGATCATCATCGGATTGACGTTACTCTTTCATACCACGGATTATATGGGAGCCGGTGTTTCGGTGATCGGAAGAGCCATTGCAGGGGACGTGCGACCGGAAGCCTTTTTATTGAAGATCGTATTTACGGCCTTAACACTGGAAGCTGGATTTAAGGGAGGAGAGATCGTGCCATCTTTCTTTATCGGGGCTACCTTTGGATGCCTGTTTGGACAGCTGGCCGGGATTTCTCCGTCCTTATGCGCCGGCGTGGGAATGATCTCCGTTTTCTGTGGCGTGACCAATTGCCCGATCACATCCATCCTGATCGCGTTTGAACTGTTTGGATATGAGGCGGTTCCGTATTTTCTGCTGGCGGTCAGCGTTAGCTATTTAATGTCCGGATATTATGGGTTATACAATGATCAGACCATCGTATATTCCAAATACCGCCCGCAGTATATCAACCGAAAAACCAGAAAGTAAAAGGAACGCTGTAAGATAAAGAGATAGAAAGAATTCACACATTCGACATAAAAATGTTATACAATGACAAATAAGAATGAAGGAGGACGTTAAAACCATGGCTGGATTTTTATTAATGCTGATGATGTTTGTAGGACCCATTGGCATGATCCTGTTAGTAACGGGAATTATTATGAGAGTGAAAAATAAAGACGAAAGTCCCAGCGTTGAGGACAGTTCCAATTGGCTCATGATCATCGGCGGCGCCATAACCGGTATTGCTGTTTTTATCATGCTTGTCTGTGCATCGTTGGCATAAGGAGGATAACATGGAATCAATCTATGGAGAATATGCCGGTGTTTTGGATTATCTAGCCGGAAATTTGGAATATCGTATAAAAAAATACAGCGAGGATTTCTATCAAAAAAGAGGTTTTAAACTGTACGAACATTTAAATGTCCGCATCAAAACCGATGAGAGCATGCGGGAAAAATGCAGAAGAAAGGGGTTGGAAGAAACTCCGTATTCAGCCCTGGCAGAACTTCACGATAGTTTGGGGATCCGGATTGTATGCGCGTTTATTGATGATATTTATGAAAATATTCGTCAGATTAAGGGATTTCCGGATGTAGAAGTCGTGCAGGAAAAGGACTATATCAAACATGCGAAGCCCAACGGTTATCGAAGCTATCATTTGATCTTAAAGGTGGAGGTTCCCTATGATGATGTAAGGGGCGACAATCCGGGGCATTTTTATGTGGAAGTTCAACTGCGTACCATTGCCATGGATTCCTGGGCCAGTCTGGAACATCAACTGAAATACAAGAAAGACGTAGGGAATCAGCAGATCATTGTGGGGGAACTGAAGCGTGTGGCTGATGAATTGGCATCCTGTGATATTTCTATGCAGACCATTCGTGAACTGATTCATGATCAGGAGGTGTATGAAACGTGAAAGTATTAATTGCAGAAGATGAGATGGATTTATCCCGGGCATTGGTAGCGGTGCTTACCCATGAGGGATTTCAGCCGGAGGCAGTATATGATGGGGCGGCTGCCGTGGAGAAAGCGAAAAATGAAGTATATGATTGTATGATCTTTGATATTATGATGCCGATCATGGATGGCGTAACGGCATTAAAGGAGATCCGAAGCACCGGAAATACAACGCCGGCTATTTTTCTGACCGCGAAGGCGGAGGTAGATGACCGTATTGTCGGACTGGAATCCGGCGCGGATGATTATTTAACCAAGCCTTTTGCTATGAAGGAATTAATTGCGCGAATTCATTCGATCACTCGAAGAGTAGGAGCCTATACGCCGAATATTTTAGCCCTGGGAACGGTAAAACTGAACATGGAAGAGCAGGAAATGTCCAGTGAGAATTCCATCCGTCTGGCTCGTAAAGAGACAAAATTAATGGAGTATTTTATGTTGAATCCGGGGAAGGAATTAACGACGGAAGAAATTTATAATCATGTGTGGAAAGATGAAGAAGACACCGGAATTGAGGTCGTATGGGTGTATATTTCTTATCTTCGCAGTAAATTAAAAGCCATTGAGGCAGATATTATCATAGAAGGAGAAGAGGGAAAAAGTTACCGTATCACACACAAAGGAGAGTGATGGAATGGTTGTCAAATTACGGAGAAAATTTATCATAATTGCATCACTTAGTTTACTCGCGGTCATTAGCTTGATCTTACTGTTTGTCAATCTTTTTATGTTCTTTAATCTGCAGACGCAGGTGGATCATCTGGTGAATCTGATCACGGAAAATGGCGGAGAACTTCCCACGGAGGTGGAAAAAGATCGTAGTACCTGGAATTTTAATGACATGGATATTACCGTGGAAAGTAAATATGAAAACCGGTATTTTTATGTGGTTATGAATCAGGAAAATAATACGGTGGTCCGGATTAACCGAAGACATATTGCGGCGGTATCCGATAATCAGACCAAGCAATTTACCTATGATATTATCCGGCGACATAAAAAGCAGGGAATGTATCGTTCCGGAGATTATATCTATTTTTACAAGGTGACGGATTTGGATGATTCCCAGTCCCAGGTGGTTTTTCTGGATATTACCAACCGAATGGGAAATCACGAGATGTTCTTGCAAATTTCCATTATGGTAGGAATCCTTGGACTCTTAGTCTTTATGTTTCTTCTGATCGGTGTTTCTGGACGGGCCATCCGGCCGATGATCGAAAACGAAGAACGGCAAAAACAATTTATCACCAATGCCGGTCATGAATTAAAAACCCCCCTGGCTGTTATTTCCGCGAATACGGAAGTGATCGAAATGATGAACGGGAAATCGGAATGGACCGAGAGTATTGAGAATCAGATCAAGCGTTTGAATGGTCTGGTTTCGGACCTGATCACGTTATCGAAGAATGAGGAAGCCGGAACCGCCATGAAGGAAAAAGTAGATTTTTCCGCGAAGGTAAGCGAGGTGGCCGGAGATTTTAAAACGATCGTGGAGAACCAGCATTGCGAATTTGAAAGTGAGATCGGGGAGGAGTTATATGTGAAGGGGGATCCCTTCCAGCTACGGGAATTGGCCAATATTTTAACGGATAATGCAGCCAAATATTGTGATCCCAACGGAAAGGTTTCGGTTGTGCTTCAAAGTCGTCCCCGCTGGGTGGAATTACGGGTATCCAATACCTACGAAGAAGGAAAAGATCAGGATTTTTCCAAGTTTTTTGATCGGTTTTACCGAGGGGATACCTCTCATAATGCTAAGAAATCCGGCTATGGAATCGGACTATCCATGGCAGCAACGATTGTAAAGGGACACAAAGGAAAACTACAGGTAAATTACAAAGATTCTGTTATTACATTTGTGGTGTTGCTAATGCCCTACCGTTCCGAACGAAAGAAAAAAGTAAACGAAAATCGACGAGAAGAAAGTTAAAAAACAGGTGAAATATGGCAGGATTTATAACAACGGTCATGCTTCCTCTCCTAAACCGGAGGGATCAGGTAGAAGTGGAACAGATCCATGAATACATACGCAGCGTAACGAAGAATCAAAAAGTGCTTTTGATCACGGGCAAGCGACCTACCATTCGAGACAGGGATTTAAAAAAATCTAACCGATTGGAAGTGCTGGATGAAAAAGATTGTGAGAGTCACATCCCTTTTCCCGGAAAACAATTTGAAGTGGTCATTGCCGACTCGGTACTAACTGGTGGCGAGGAGGATTTGCTTTTCTTATTGGAAGTAAAAAGAGTATTAAAAAACAACGGGTCTTTTCTGGCTCCGGTATACGTAGAAGGACGTCCTCCTATATGGTGGCGGCCAATCTTAAAATTAATGGATGTCTTTCTTTTTCCCACGCATATTCAACAAAATACCGCATCGTATTTGGCGTTTTTAAAAAATCAAGGCTGGGTATTGAAAGATTGCCGGATCTTTGATACGATATATCCAATGGCATGCCCCCTTGCCAAAGACTCCGGAAAGGGGCAGGTAACGACTTAGAAACCATAAAAGAAACATAAAACTCAGTCATAAAAGAAACATAAAACTCAGTCATAAAAGAAGCATAAAAAGCAGATAAATAACATGCAAAAGAAAGGGTTATGATTATGGAAAATCAAGATACGAAACATGAATTGATCTTTAAGCAGAGAAAACGCATTTGGTGCGGACTCCCCTGGACGTTTACCGTTTACAGTTTTGATCAGGAGCGGTTTTATTTAAAAACCGGCATGTTGAATCAAAAGGAAGATGAGGTTCGTCTGTATCGAATCTTAGATGTTTCAATCCAAAGAAGTTTCATGCAAAGAATTTTTGGACTAGGTACCATTGTAGTAAACAGTTCAGATCGAAGCTTGAAAAAATTCGAGATTAAAAACATTAAAAATGTGAAAGAAGTGAAAGAAGAATTATCCGACCTGGTAGAAAAAGAAAGAGATCGAAAAAGGATTTCTGCCAGAGAGTTTATCGGCGGAATTGGAGACGACGATATGGACGATGAGGATGATCATGCTTAAGTTGAATTATTTGTGTTGCTTTTAACGCAGGGATGTATTCTATGCGAGGGCCGGCTAAATATTTTTAACGCGGCAATGGATTCCATTCGGGGGACGCTCGCGCTCAGGTGCG
>CALGGT010000052.1 GCA_937915825.1 uncultured Eubacterium sp. | reverse complement strand
TTTTTGAAGTACCGTTAAGGTAAGTACACACATTACACCGGTGATCCCAATGGTGGTTGCCCATCTTCGGATCCTCCGCCATTTGGCGCGAATCAACCGATGTTCGGCGGGATTCCGGTACGGCTCCTTCTGTTTGAAACTGAATCCCCATTGGATCACTCCTACCGCAACAGCCAATAACAAGGACAAAAAAATAAACACATCTTCATGATTCTTAACAAAGATCGTATAATCAAATAAAAAAGGGCTGGCGGTTAACACTCTTTTTTGGAAAAATACAGAAATAAGGCCGGAAGATTTTACAAGAATATTTATGGTCATTTGCAAAACCAGGACCACGGTTGCAATTCCAGTCGGACACTTTTCTATGGATCTTAAAACGGCAAGTCCCATAACCACCGTAACAATAATCCCCAGGATAACGCCGATCAATCCCATAAGGAAATCCGTAGACAGAATGGTTCCTTCCGACTGCAGAATATGGTACGGCAAGGGCCATACCTCCGACAGGGCATAAATGGTCGCCGCCCCTAACGTGATCCCTGCACAACCGGCTTCAAGCCCATCCAGGATCGTATTTTTTTCTTTCTTTTGAACCTTTTGGATCAGGATGCATACGAGAAATCCCAGCCAGGCCACAATGCTGATCCCATAGATCCACCCCTTTACAATGGCCGAATCCAACATACTGGTCGCGTTATGAAAATATGCATCCACCATGGATAGGACAATTCCCACTCCCAAACATACGATAAGAATTCTTTTATAAATGTTACTTTTTCCATGATTCATACGTCCTAAGATCAATCCGCCCAGCACAACTGCCATGGCCATCGTACGAACCACAATTATCAAATACGTAAGCATGATCGCTTCTCCCCATCAATCTTTTATAAATTGCGAATGCGATGCACCAAAATGGCGCATCGCTCCCCGCAATTTTCTTATTTAAAACTGTAAATGTATTTCAAATTAGAATTACTCTAATCCGGCAAACTTCCAGTTCTTAAATGTATAGGAAAGGTTACCATCCTTGAAATGATCTTTCAAAGATCCGCCAGGGCCGGTCTCGGAATCCGAGTGGATCAAATATCCATTCTCACCGGGGCTCTTAATGGTGATCGTAAGATCATAGGTACCCGGATCCAATTTGATATTGTTACCATAGTGAGGACCATCGGATGCAGCCATTTCCATAAATGTACCGGATGTTACTTCCTTACCATCCTTGGAATCATTGATTTGATAGTTTACGGTCAAGTAAGGGATCCAGTCACCTTTCCCATAACCCAAATCATTCTCAAGAGCAGAAATATCCGCCTCCAAGTGAATATCTGCATCTTCTGCTTTGTAAGAAGTTGTCTCATTTTCCATGGGTACTGCCTGGAACCATACAGCGGAAAGATTTAAGAAATCCAATTCCTCATCGCTGAAGATCTCGTTCTCAACAAACCCTGCATCTCCGGCAGCTGCATCTTCCTTGGTTTCTGTTACAACTTCCTCGGACTTCTGATCGTTGTTGGATGTCTTAGAGCTGTTACTATTTGCACAACCTGTGAATCCGGTCACAGCCAATGCTCCAACCAACATCATGGCCATTAATTTTTTTCTCATCATTTTTATTCCTCCTAACTTTAATAAAATGACAATATATTTATGAAAGACCCCTGTCTTTTCATACAAGATTTAAAAGAATCCAAATCCAGGGATTCAAACTCCCAACAATTTTCGATCACGCTTCTTCCTGAGCGGCATTTTCCCGCACGATCGCCTGATTCTTACGAACCCAATAAACAAAGGTTACCACCGTGATCGCGAGAAGGATCAACTGTGGGATCACCGTTTCGACGCAAGGATAGATTCCCAAAACTTCCAATACGGAATTGGACGGGATCCAGGAAACCCATGCCGGTGAATGCATGGACAGCACGTCGCCTTCGATCAATTCCTTAATGCCTCCGCCAAGGAATGCGATGGCCATAATTGACATTAAGATACTGGTGGCTAAGAAGAACGGTTTCAAAGGCAAGCGCACAGACAGGTAGCGAATGGCCAGATATACAAATACCAGGCAGACGCATCCCACGGCAAAACCGATCCAAACCATGTTTGTATTCTTACCGTTTAGCAGGGGTTGATAGAATAGGATCACCTCGGCACCTTCACGATATACGGCTAAAAATGCCGTGAACGCCAGTGCAAAGGAACTCCCCTTCTCCGAAGCCTTTCCTACTTTCTTCTTAATATAGGCGTCCCAAGCCTTGGATTCGGACTTGGAAACCATCCAGTTACTAACCCAGAACAGAACAACGACAGCGATCAAGGCAGTTACCCCCTCGATCACTTCTTGCGATGCGCTGTTGGCAAGTTTTAACAGATTTAACAACCAGGCAGATAGGAAACTCAGCAACACGCCCAGGATCGCGCCGGTATAAACCGGACGAAGCAATCTCTTTCGATTCTCCATATCCTCTCCGGCAATCTTAACCAGATACGCAATGATGGCACCGACTACCAGAATTGCCTCAAATCCTTCACGTAACAGAATCGTAAAGCAGGCAATAAAGGTTGCCACACCGGCGGAACGACTGGTTCCCGTACTTTCCCCGTTGTCATCCACTCCATCTAATTTGTTGGCATCGGTACGGATCATGGTTCGGAGAATATCCACTTGTTTCACAAATTCTTCTTTACTTCCGCCCTTGGTCTCGGATTTGCAAGCGGAAAATTGTAATTCCACCTCGGATTTTCTGGCCCCGGAAATATATCCCATGGCATTTCGCTCAAATCCCGTGGTCTCATAAAACCCGTAATACCCGTCATTCACACAATTATAGGCACCCTGCAGGTCATTCTCTTCGTATTTTTGTTTGGCTATGCGGAACACTTCGGTCATGGCGTCTGCCACATCGTTCCAGGTCCAATCGGAACCGATTCCCGCCGCCTTGGAATAATCTTCCCAGGTTGCGTAATATTGTTCCTTATAGTACTTGGTAGCCTCGCTTTCACCTTCCTCGGAAATTTCCATCTCCGTTTCCACACCGTCCAACTTATTCGCAGACAGTCTTAAATCTGCGATCAGGGTATCTTTCACAGTGGAGAATTCGTCCACCGTCTTCCCTTCTTTAATCGCACGATTGCATTCGCTGAAATCGGTCTCTAACGTTTTCTTACTGGCAGAAGGCAACTGCTTCTGAATCTCGATCTTAAATCCCGAACCACTCCAATAACTGTTCTTTACATCCGCGATCTGTGACAAAGCCTTCTCGCTGTCTCCGGCCTGATAAGACTCTACAGCGGCCGTCATCGCCTTCTCCATTCCATCCACCACTTGATTATACGTATATTTGCTGGTAAGTTTGTTCGCGCTTGCATATTCATTCCAACTACCATAATAGGTATCGGCCCACGTTATGCAAGGTCTTGCAAATAACACCAAGATTAGAAGAAGTGCCAATCCCATACGGGTTACGTCTAACTTCTTCGTCCAAATACGTGCTTTTTGCATGTTTTTCGACTCCTTTCTGAATCCCCACCGTCCCCACGCAACTCCCGGGATCTCTACGCGATTCTTCTTTTTATTTATTCCTGCTCGGTTGCCGGCTTCTCTTTGTTCTTTAAAAGATCTAATACCGTTAAGATACAGGCTGCCAGTAATACCAGAAGAAGAATCCCTCCCATGACACCGGCAAACGGCTTCATCACACTGTGGCAATGCATGGTGTTCATCATGCACATCTTTGATACATGGGGCATAATGATCACAACAATCGATGCTACGATTCCAATCCCATTCAGCACGATCTTAACGATACGATTCTCAAGCACAGAAGTGATCATCGATAGCGCAAAAATAAACATTCCTAATACACATAAATTTAACTGTACCGTGTGGCAATGCATCCAGGCTCCCTCTTTTTGTCCGCAAGCGGAGAAAACAGTCATAACTCCGAAACTAAATAATAAAGATAAAATACCTGCTGCCACCTGTACGATTCTAAGATTCCTCATAATAACACCTCTAAGTCCCTTTCACGGTTGTTCTACTCTACATGTTGTTACACGTCATACGCTTATTACGCTGTCTGTAGGCCTTCGCCCAAATCTTCATAAGTTAGGAATAACTTACTCACAAACACATTCATTGTATCATATAACTAACTTTTGTCAAGTCACCTTTCGAAAAAAAATTAAATTTTTACTACGATTCCTTACCAGCATGGTATCAGCCCTGCCCCAAATGATTGGGACTTTGAATCGTAACGAACAAAACCGATGGAGCAAAAATATTATTTTCTCCATCGGCTTTTTAAATTCCATTCTTACTCAACAGATTCCATCCATTCAGCCACAAGATACAAGGGAACATTCACCATCCAATCTTGTTCTCTATATTCACTCATTGAAAATCGAACCGGCTTTAGATGATTGTTCCGATCATAGACCGTTCTTAAACTCTTTGATCGTAGGTTTTCTTCGGCCTTCACTTCTATGGGATATACGTTATATTTTTGAATGATAAAATCCAATTCAAGCTGCGCCCCTTCCTTTGAATAGTAGTAGATTGGCTTGTTGAGGGACGTTAATTCCTGCAATACATATTGTTCTACAAAAGCTCCCTTGTATTCGGTAAATACATGATTGTTGATCAATACATCTTTCGAATCCACATCGGTCAACGCTCCCAGCAATCCCAGATCTACAAAAAATAGTTTAAATCCATCTAAGTCTTCGTAGAACTTCAATGGTTTCTCAACCTTTGAAACCCTTACAACTTTATATACAAGCCCTGCATCAACTAACCACTGAATTGCATTTTCAAATTCTTTTGCCCTTCCACCTTTTTTGATCGCACTATATATAAACTTCTTGTTTTCTTTGGCCAATTGAGCCGGTACCGCGTCCCAAACCAGGTTTACCTTTGGAAGTATATCCGCTGGAATATGCTTTGAAAAATCACGTCTGTAATCCGCCAATATTTGTTTTTGAATCCCCCTTACTTCAAGGACGTTCCGATGCTTGACATAGGAATTTACAACCTCCGGCATCCCTCCGACATAATAATATTGACGCAGCAATTCAATAAATTTACTTTTAAAGGACGAGAGTTCCATCCATCGATGATCTTCCATCGCATGAATAAGAATATCCTGGTCCAGTGCCATCAAAAACTCTTTAAAAGATAGTGGATACAGGTTCATCTTTTTCACTTTTCCAACCGGAAATCCAGTAGACTCATGTAATCCAATACCAAGCAGACTTCCAGCCACTACGATATGATACTGGGGCGCCTTTTCGCAAAAATATTTTAATGAAGTAAGTCCCAACGAAACAGTCTGAATCTCATCCAACACGATCAGTGTTTCGTTCGGTTTTATTACTTCCCCTGACAACACGGAAAAGCTACGTATCAACCTCTCAGTATGAAAGTCAAAAAAGATTGTTTTCATTTCTTCTATTTCGTCACAATTTATATACGCAACATTCGCATATTCCTTGGCACCAAACTCTTTCAGGATCCATGTTTTTCCAACCTGACGTGCACCATTTAATATAAGTGGTTTTCGATTCGGATCGTTTTTCCATTCTAATAATCTCTTGTATATCAAACGTTTCATAATGATCCACTCTCCTTTTATAGGAGTATTATACACTTTTTGGGACGAACTTTCAAGGGTAGCTTACACTTTTTTGGACGATCTTTCATATTATGCTTACACTTTTTTGGACGATCTTTTGCAATATCCTTACACTTTTTGGGACGAACTTGTTTCAAGAGAGCCCATAACTTCTCCATAAGCCAATACGGCATTTCGCACACAATCGTCACAGGAACAAACGATTTTTCCGGTCTCGATCCCCTTGATCTCCTTGCAAATAAGGGCACCGGTTCTTTCTTGAAACTTTTGGGAAATCTCCTTCGCAAAGCGAACCGTGCCTTTCCCATCCATCTTAATACCGGCGATCATCACGGCACCGATCAACGAGCCACAGGTAGCTTCCATATTTCCCATTCCAACCGCAAATCCAGAGGCAATTTTCTTTAATTCCTCCTCCGAATACGAGGTTTCATCCGCCAACACCGCCGCTACCGCCTGGGCACAATTACATCCGTGAAATTGCTTTAATTCTGCTGCTTTCTCCGCCTTTTCTTTGTATTTCATATTCCTGTTAACTCCTTATCTTCCTTTGATCTCCAACCGATCCAGGATCCCCTGCTCCGTCACGCCGGGATGGGTGAAATAAATCCGCATGACATCCTCCACAAAGGTTGCATCAAACCCGGTTTTCTCCCGGATTTCTTCCTGGGTATAGCCCTTTTTAATATACTTTACCACGGTATGAACGTGATTCGATCCTCCCGTTTCCTTCTGATTTCCTAACGTCCAGGGATTTCCCCCGCTTTTCTCCAGACTCAAAGTTTTGGCATGACCATAATAGATCCTTCCCGGGTGCCTTTCCAAAAGACTCTTCCAGGTTTTTCCGATTTCATCCCCCTCGTGAAGAGATAACTCATATAAGGGATTCAAATCTCCCACAAATAAGCTGCCGTCATCCAAAAAAAGAGAAATACTATCCGGACTATGCCCCGGGGTATGCAGGATTTCCCCATAAATTCCCAGTTCCTTCAAAAAATCCCGAGAATCCCGGATTCGGAGTATTTTGGCTTCTTCTTCCCGGATTGGAATAAATCTTCCCTTTTTTTCCTTGGCAAAGATTGGATCCGGACTATGAACGTAATCCAGCTGTACCTCTAAGATCACCAATTGTGCCTGGGTATGATCGGCGATTTCCTGGGCAATTCCCATGTGATCCGGGTGGAAATGAGTCAGCAGGATATAGGAAATATCCTGAATCTTTTCATTCTGTTCCCCCATGGCACGACAAAAAAGAGGAAACGTCCCGGCCCACCCGGTGTCCAGCAAAAGATTCCCCTTTTCCCCCTGAATCAGGTACGTATTGGTTGGTGTATATTTGATTTCCTTCATTTCACTTCACATTCCAATGATGGTGATGCATTTTGGTTCTTCCGCCATGGCATAAACCCAGTTCAAAAGCTCATTCACGATCTCGGATAAGAGAGGATCGGATTCCGTAACGCGATCCCCCAGCTCATATAATTCCTGAATTTCCACCTCGGTAACTCCATAGTAATCAAAGCCTTTGATATATGCCTCCATTCCGGATCGGTCCACCAGCTCCGGAGCCAGATAGATGGAATTTCTGTTCCAGGATCTGTTCCGATAACGCCCTGGTAAAAACTCAAAATATGCGGTTTTTCCTTTGATCCTCTGACTGTTTTTAATAAAATACTTCATATCATCATCCATTCTCTATCCGTTCTTTTCCATTACTTCGGACAGACGCATCAACAATACATTCAGATCCACCGGCTTCGGGATATGCGCCTGCATGCCGGCGGCAAATGCTGCCTCCTCATCCTCCTTAAAGGCGTTGGCCGTCATTGCCAGGATGGGAATATTAGCCAGCTCTTTATTGGGAAGGGCACGAATCTCTCTGGTTGCCGCGTACCCGTCCATAACAGGCATCTGGATATCCATCAATACCGCGTTATAATATCCGGGCGTAGAGGAAGAAACCATCTCCACAGCAATCTTACCATTCTCAGCCGTCTCCACTGTAAATCCTGCCTGTGTGAGCATCATCATAGCGATCTCCATATTGATCTCATTGTCCTCCACAAGCAACAACCGTTTTCCGGAGAAATCCATCTTATCCACATCCAAAACCTGTTCGACTTTTGTTTCGGTTTCCACGGAGATATCCGATTCCGCCGCCTTTTTAAACTTCAAGCTAAGAACGATCTCAGTTCCGCTGCCGGGAGATGTATGAACATCGATCATGCCTCCCATCAGATCAATGATATTTTTACTGATGGAAAGTCCCAGACCAGTCCCTTCAATCCCGCTCACTGTGGATGTTCGTTCTCTCTCAAAGGGATTAAACATCTTTTCCACAAATTCCCTGGACATGCCAATCCCGGTATCTCGTATCCGGATTTCATACGCCCCGTATTCATCGTCCGTTCCGGATTCGGTCATCGATACCGTTACATTTCCTCCTTCATCCGTGAATTTATACGCATTGCTTACAAGATTGACCAGCACGCGGCTTAGATGCTTGGCATCGCACCAGACATAAGGGTTTTTCACCTGACCCGTGTGGATCTCAAAGGTTATATTTTTACGCTTCATCTGTTCATCAAACAGTTCTTTTATGTTATCAAATATCTCGAACAGATCTGTGGGAAAAAGTTCCAATTCCACCTTACCGCTTTCAATACGACTCATCTCGAGAATGTCGTTGATCAACGTCAGTAAATGCTGATTGGACCGGTCGATCTTAACAAGATAATCGTGAAGGACCTCAGACGATGGCTCTTTCAAAGCAAGCTCCGTATAACCAATGATGGCATTCATCGGCGTCCGGATATCATGGGACATATTAAACAAAAATCTGCTTTTTGCCAAACTGCTTTCCATGGCCCGGATCTTCTCCCGTTCCGATGATTCATGTTTTTTTCGCACAAGATTCTGCACGTATAACATGATAACCAATCCCACAAAGATGATCAGAAGCAGGATCACTCCATCAACTACAATCGTAGAATGTACATCGTCAATGGTTTCTTTCCCATCGATCTGCTTAACCAGCCACATAAATGCTGAGTAAATGATCAGCACGAAAAGCACGATACCGGATGTGGATATCCCGCTGTATTCCGTAAGAGTACTGCGTTCAACGGTACGCCAGTAAAAAACAAATCCCAACAGACACCAAAAAGACAGGAGAAGATATGCTTCCCCACCCATTGCCTCCATGGCGGTTAATCTGGGGACGAGCTGAACCACCACGAATATGACGGATATAATGGTTCCGATCATTCCGGTGATCTGGGTCTTTCGGTTGTTCTCCATCCGGGAAAATTTATAAGTTACCGCCGAAGTATAGCCAAATCCCACGATGGCTCCAAAGGAAGTCAGATCCACAAACCAATCCAAGGTATTTCTTCCGAATAGAACAAGGAGGATGGAGATGATCATAATAAATACAATGCTGTAGGATGTCTTAGAAAAGTGTTTGGTTAAGATCCGATCCTCCGCCATTGTAGTTAACATACTAATGGTCGCCCGATATCCTCCGATGATACCGGTAAAAACAGCTGCCAATGCCGTAAGGGTAACAACAAGAAAACCAAAATTCCCCATAATGGTCTTGGCCGCGAAAACCGGCGGAACCGATTGCAGATCCGACACATTCCCCAGGGAATTTACATACGACTGCCAGGTTTCAAAGCCATCCGGTAGGGCGGAGACACTGATCACTGCCATACACGTATAAGAAATAGCCGTCAGGATGATCGCTGCAAAAATAACGATCTTGGATTTTTTTATAGGAAATTTGAATCGTTCCGTATCAAAGGATATCACTTCAAATCCAACAAAAGCCCACGGTGCCAGAAAGGCAATGCTGAATATCCCATATGCATGATTGGTGCCTCGGGAACCGAAGTCTCCCATGTGAGAAAGGGCATGTGGAATACAAAAGATTCCTAAGATCAGAATCCCTGCAAGCAAGATCATGGACAACCCCGTATGTACTTTGCGCAGCATGGACTTGGCATAAAGGAATAGCACACCGATCCCCGCGATCACAACGGCGGATACCAGGATTTCCCTTACATAGATCGGGTTTCCGGAAACGGTGTAATTCAGTCCCGTTTGAATATATTCTCCGAACATCAGGCGCAACACGATAAACAAAGAGGTTCCGTTTAGAAATACGATGGTAAGATACGACAGGCATAAAAACCAGGCGCTTAAAAAAGCATGATCTCTTCCAAACGCTTCCTTTGTATAAGCATAAACCCCTCCCGATCTGGGATTTCGATTCATCAGATAGGCAAAGTTATAGCCGATCACAAGCATGATCAACATGCCGATCGTCATGGCGATGATGGTACCACAAGGACCGGCAACGGGAAGAAACGTGGTTCCCGGCATACCAAAGATCCCCCAGCCAACCATGCAGCCAAATGCCATCGCCCAGCTATTGGTCAGGGTTAACTTGCGTTTTGAATTACTCTGATTCCCCTTATTTTTCATCATTGTTATACCCCCATCGTCTTAGACTGGTCTGCCTCCCAAATCAGTTCTTCCAAGGTCTGATACAATCTCTCCGGCTCTACCGGCTTGGAAAGATGGGCATTCATTCCCACCTGCAAAGAACGCTGAACATCCTCATCAAAAGCATTGGCCGTCATGGCAATAATAGGAACCGTCTTCGCATCCGGCCGGTTCAGGGCACGAATGGCCGCCGTCGCCTCCAACCCGTCCATTTCCGGCATTCGCACATCCATCAATACGGCATCATAGAATCCCTCATCGCTGGCCGCAAACATATCCAAACAGATTCTTCCATTCTCGGCGTGATCAATGATAACCCCCTTGATCTTTAAGAGTTCTTTCATGATCTCCGCGTTAATGATCACATCCTCAGCAAGAAGAATATGCCTGCCCTCTATATCGGCGCGCTGCTTCTCACGGAACAGCATCATATTATTCTTTCGGGCAATGCGTTCAAATTCCGCGATCACATTGGACGCAAAAAGCGGTTTGGCCAGGAAGCTGTCTACCCCAATATGCAAAGCTTCATCCATAATCTCATCCCAGTTGAAAGAAGTCAGAATGATAATGGTCGTCTCACTGCTGTATAACTTACGGATCTCCTTTGCCACCTCGATGCCGTCCATATCGGGCATTTTCCAATCCAAAAGCACCAGATTATACGGCTCATGCTTCGTGTGCTGAACCTCTAACATATGCAAACAGGTTGGTCCATCGTTGCAGGTGTCCGCCTTGATCCCCGCTTCATCTAACACAATCCTTGCGTGTTCCGCTGCGATCTGTTCATCGTCTACCACTAAAACCCGAATATTCTTGGCGTCGATCAGTACATCGTCCCCACCGTCGTGATCGCAGTGTTTCAATGTAACTACCACCGTGAATTCCGTTCCTTTTCCTTTTTCCGAATCCACCTGGATCGTTCCATTCATCAGGTCCACAATATTTTTTGTAATGGCCATTCCCAGACCGGTACTGCCGTATTTATTATTTCGACTGCTATCCTCCTGGGTAAACGTGTCAAATACCTTCGGAAGAAATTCCTTATCCATTCCAATGCCGGTATCCCGAATCACAAAACGAATGGTCGTCTGATCCTCAAATACCGCCGTTCGTTCCACGGTAAGGGACACTTCTCCCGGCGCATCGGTAAACTTAATGGCGTTGCTTAAGATGTTGATCAATACCTGTTTCAACTTCATATCGTCCCCGATATAGTAATCGGAAACACCGCCTACCATCTTACACTCATATTTCAACCCCTTGTCGTTGCATTGGGTCATAACCATGGTATTGATCTGCTCCAGCATATTACGGAAGGAGAATTCCTCTTTTCGTAAGATCACCCGCCCCGACTCAATTCGACTCATATCCAGGATGTCATTGATCAGTCCCAAAAGATGGCGGGCACTGGCACCTATTTTTTCCAAATAATTTCGGGTCTCTTCATCCAGGGTATCCCGATGAAGAGCCAGACTGTCCAGACCAATAATGGAATTCATCGGAGTACGAATCTCATGACTCATATTGGAAAGAAACGCAGTCTTCGCCATATTGGCCTGTTCTGCGGCCTCCAACGCTTCACTGAGCGCCTGATTCTTAGCCATGGTATCTCGCATCTCCCGGTCTATATTGGTCAATCCCAATCCAATGGCATGTACCATATGGTCTCCTCGATCCGCGGCGTGACGAACGCCTGCCATACGGATCATTTCATAATAATCCATACCACCCCGGTGGATCAGGTAGCGATAGGCGATGATCACATTTTCTGAAAGCGCTTCCCTTACATGATCCGGGTCGATGAACGCAAGAAATTCCTCGCGATATTTTTCATCCACACAATTCTCCGCATACCAGGTGAAACGCTCAAGATAAGAAAAATGCACTCCCTCCGGCGTCTGTTCCTGATCCTCCGGATCCGCGCTGTAGCATACCCCGTCATCCTGGTCCAAGTCCACATGATAAACACTGCGATAATCGGAGGCAAGGGCTGTGATCATACGATCCTGCTGTTTCCGACGTGTCTGTTCCTCTAATAGTTTTTCCTGCAGGGCAAGACGGCTTTCCAGTTCTTGTTGTTTAGCCAGGCTGGCTGCTTCCGCCGTTTTGATCCTGGTCATTTCGGTAACGTCCACACACATTCCAAGCAGGCAGAGCCTTCCGGATGCATCCTTAAATTTTAGCTTTGTTGTTTGCAGATTCCGGATCACGATCCCCTGGGCATCGGGTACATCTTCATAGAATATATAGGGTTTATCCATGGCCAAAGCCTTTTGATCATCTTCCACAAAATGATCCGCCGTATCTTTATCAAAGATCTCATGGTCCGTGAGACCCACTACTTCCTCCGGGGATTTCTTGTGAGCATACTCCGCAAAAGGCTGGTTGCAGGCAAGGTATTTTCCGGTCTCTGCGTCCTTGGAAAAACTCATGGCAGGCATATTGGAAAGCAAAGAACTAACCGCTCCCATAAGCTCCGCCAACTCAGCCGCCGACTGCACTTCCTCCATCAGTTGATGGTGTTCCATCTCGGCCCTTTTTTCTTCTAACACCGCTTTCTCATGTTTTTCGGTGATATCCGAGATCAATACATAGTAGATGCCGCCGTACGCCTCGGTATCGGTGTATCGTCCCCGATCATCCACCCAACGGATCTGTCCGTCTTTGCATATAATACGATATTCAACATAGTCAATCTTATGATCGTCTCTTTGAATCTGTTCGTCAATGGAGAGCGAAACTGCCTCATAATCCTCCGGATGAACCATCCCCTTAAATGTATAACCGGTTAGTTCCTTAAATTCATCCAATGTTTTACAGCCATACATACTAAGAACCACGTCATTGGCATATAACAATTTTTCATCGTCTCGTGTTTTATAGATAAAGAATCCCCCGGGCATGTGCCGACCGATCTCTTC
>CALGGT010000051.1 GCA_937915825.1 uncultured Eubacterium sp. | reverse complement strand
GCGTCGTGTCAGCTGGCTGTTCACGACCAAGAGCGCATAGCGGGCCCCAAGAATTTGGGCAGGGGCGGTGAATCGTTATATTTGTAACAAATCTGTAATTTGGAAACCATAAAATTGACACACCTCCTTTCTACAATAATTATGATTGAAAGGAGTGAGATTCACTATGAAAAATAAAGTAACTGTTCATTTACGCATGGGGCTTTGCTTGGCATTTCTTGCCATTCTGTTTTTGGGATATTCCCATGCCCCTCAAGCGCAGGCCAAAAAGATTGTTGTAGATGATATTACCTATCGCATTACCAGTAAAGAGGCCACGGTTCTTAGCGCTGCTGTGGAAGGGGATCGCATCACCATCCCTTCCAAAGTCAGCGAGAATTATCCGGTTACTTCCATTGGTTACGGCGCTTTCTCCAACACGAAATACAAAACCATTCAGCTGCCGGATTCCATTCAATACATCGGTGCCTATGCTTTCTATAATAACGACGCGATCACAACGGTAAAACTTCCTAAAAAAGTAAAGAAGATTGGTCCCAGCGCTTTTGCCCGCTGTGGAAAATTGTCCAATATTACGATCCCCGATTCCGTAACAAGTTTGGGGAAAGGCGCATTCTATGAATGCATCGCATTAAAAGAGGTTTCCTTACCGAAAAATTTTCAACACATCAATTCCTATACCTTCTATAACTGTTACCGCATGAAGAAGATCAAGATTCCTGCATCGGTATCTTACATCGATGAGAAGGCTTTTTATCGGTGTACCAACATTCGAACGATCACCATACCGAAGAAAATGATCGAGATTGAGAAACATGCCTTTGGACGTATGGAATTGTTACAGACCGTAACATTTAAAGGAAAGAAAGTTCGGATGGGAGAATATGTATTCAGTGGCTGTTCTGCTTTAAAGAAAGTTAAACTCCCCTCGGACACACGTCAGATCCCGGAAGGAACATTTAGCAATTGCGGACAATTGAAAACCATCAAACTTCCTAAAAATCTGTCGATCATTAAAGCTTATGCCTTTTATGGAACCCATCATCTGAAGAAGGTCACCTTAAATCATAAACTCTATGCCATCGGGGACCGTGCGTTCGCGGAAAGCGGATTGAAGAGCATTCGAATGAACTCCAATATGCAATACATTGGTAACGGCGCTTTCCAATCTACCAAACTCCGTCATATCCGTTTAAGCGGAAAGGTTACTTACATTGGAAACCGCGTATTTGCCAACTGTAGAAAATTAAAAAGTATCTCCATCCCTGCCAGTGTCAAGGGAATCAATCCGGGGGCTTTTAACAATTGCTACAGCTTATACGCCATTAACGTGGCGGGCAGCAACTCCAAATACGCCTCCTCATCCGGCGTTTTATATAACAAGGGAATGACCAAATTAATTCAATATCCCTTAGCTAAGAAGTCCGCCTCCTATTCGGTTCCGGGCAGCGTTCATGAGATTCGCGCCCACGCCTTCGAAGGAAACTCCCATTTGCGGAGTATTTCCACATCGGCGCATACCATTGGAGATTATGCATTTTCTTACATGTCCAAACTGACCACTGCACGCCTGGGAAGCGGCGTGACCAAAGTAGGATATGGAGCATTCCGTTACAGCGGACATTTGAAGTCTCTTAGTGTTGCCGACAGTGTTCAGGTATTGGAGCCCTATTGCTTCGCCGGATCTTCCATTACAAGTTTCCACATTCCCAGTTCACTTTCCAAGTTTTCTCCCAATGTGATTTCCGGTTGTCGAAAGATTCGTTCCTTCGACGGGGGAAGCTCCAAATTTAAATCCAGAGACGGGATCCTCTTTAACGGTTCCATGACCACCTTGATCCTATATCCGCCCAAGAAGACTACCTCTACATACAACGTTCCTTCTTCGGTAAAGACCATTGGTTCTTACGGATTTAATCATGTAAAAGCCCTTCGCAAGATTACCTTTGAGAAGAGCATTAAGAAAATGGCCGGCGGTTGTATCTACGATTGTCCCAAGTTGAAATCGGTTGAATTTGCCAGTGGAACACGACTAAAATCCGGCTACTACGCCATCAGTTACTGTCCAAGTTTGGCTGTTATTGTCGGACCGCCTTCCAGCATTTTACACTCAATGGCTCGAAGTGCCGGTGCCACATTTATCTCCTTATAAAAACAGTTTCTAAAAAAAGACGGGTAAACAGGTTTTCATCCTGTTGATCCGTCTTTTGTATTGTTCTTGTTGCTCTGTTACGATTGTGCTGTTAATATTGTGCGTTAAAACGATAATAGATTCCTTTTTTCGCTAAGAGTTCTTCATGGTTTCCTTCCTCTTCAATGCCATGATCTCCCATCACCACAATTCGATCGCAATGACGGATCGTCGTTAAACGATGGGCAATGGTAATGGTCGTCCTTCCCTCCGCTAACTTCTTCAGGCTTTTTCCTACCAGGATCTCACTTTCGTTATCCAGAGCAGAGGTTGCCTCATCCAGAATCAGGATTTTCGGATTCTTTAAAAAGACTCTGGCGATGGAAATTCTCTGTTTCTGCCCGCCGGACAGCTTTACGCCTCGCTCTCCAATATAACTTTGATATCCATCCGGAAGTTGCCCGATAAATTCATCCGCTCCCGCGGCCTTCGCAGCCTCTCGAATTTCTTCCATCCTAGCCCCGGGTTTTCCATACGCGATATTCTCTTCCACCGTTCCACTAAACAGGTAGACATCCTGCTGCACGATTCCTATGGATTCACGCAAGCTCTTCAGCGTAACATTTTTTATATTCTGCCCATCAATGCAGATCTCGCCGGCATTGATGTCATAGAATCTGGGGATCAGGTTACATACCGTGGTTTTCCCTCCGCCGCTGCTTCCTACAATGGCCAGGTTTTCCCCGGCTTCAATGTCTAAGTTGAAATCCCGCAAAACTTCATTGTGATCATCGGGGTATTCAAAATCCACATGCCTCATGGTAATCCTTCCCCGGGTCACATGGAGGTCTTTGGCATCGGGGGCATCCTGAATTTCAACCGGGGTCTCCATAATCTCTATAAAGCGTTCAATCCCGGTCATCCCCCTTTGGAACTGTTCGGCAAATTCCACGATCCTTCGAATGGTAGCGATCAGCGCGGAAATATATAAAATATACGCCACCAGATCGCCGGGGCTGATCTTCCCATACACCAGAAAGAGCCCACCGGCTATGATCACAACGGTATACATCAAGCCGTCAAACAAACGGGTGGATGTATTAAACCCTCCCATATACATGTAGGTCCGTTTCTTGATCTTCTGGAAGACCTGGTTTCCCTGCTCAAATTTCTTCTCTTCTTCCTCCTCGGCCGCAAAGGCTTTCACCACTTTTTGTCCCAGCAAGCTGTCCTCGATCTGCGCATTCAGCTCTCCGATCTGATAACGCTGATTCTTAAAAGCCTGACGGAGTTTGTGGTTTAATTTTATGGAAACCACAGCCATAAGGGGAATACAAGCAAATACGATCAGCGTCAAAACGATGCTGCAGTGGCACAAAATCACAAAGGCGGCCACCACCTTTACAAAGGCAATGAAGAACTCCTCCGGACAATGGTGGGCAAACTCGGTTACATCAAACAGATCGTTGGTGATCCGCCCCATGATCTGACCGATCTTCGTATTCGCATAATAGGTATTGCTTAATTTCAACAAGTGGGAAAACGCGTCCCGTCTCATATCCGTTTCAATGTAAACGCCCATAATATGGCCGTAGGTTGACATCCAGAAACTGGCCGCCCCGTCGATCAAACGTAAAACAACATAGATCAACGCCAATTTCCCAACGATGGTGACCGTTAACGGCTCCGCCACGCCAATGGCGGAGTTGGTAATCCGTCTCATGATCATGGGAAGGACAATATCACAAAGGGTGGTTAGAGCCGCGCAAAACAAGTCAAAAAACAACATGTGCCTGTATTTGCGAAAATAGGGGGAAAACATGCGGATCAAATATCCGGATGTATGTTTCCTCTTTTCTTCCATCTCTTTTTCCCTCCTGCCGGTTACGATTCACAGCCACTTCTTCCCACTGCTCACCGCCACTTCTTTCTGCGGTTCACAGCTGCTTCTTCTTACTTCACTTTCACCTTCTGTATCTTACTCCAGTTGGTGTAAATCTTTCCCTTGCTGGCATCTTGATATCCTCGAACTTTCAAGAAGATTTTGCTGCCTTTCTTAAGATCTAAGACCTTCTTTCCTTTGTTCGCAAGAAGAATCTCTTTCTTCTTTCCCTTGGTAAATTTCTTATTCTTGGCATAGAATACTTCATAACCATTTGCGTCTTTGATCTTCTTCCAGGTAACGGAGTATTTTCTTACGTTCTTCTTATTCTTCTTTTTATTCTTTTTCGCAACAATCTTTACCTTCGTAACTTTCTTCTTGGTAAAGGCCTCTGACGCTTCTTCTTCCTCTGCTTTTTTCTCTTCATATTGGGTGAGATCCGGCACGTTATCTGTGGTGTATTTCTCTAATTTCCCCATAAACAATATTTCATCATTTTTCGCATCGGAAATATAATAATAAAACGGTCGATCGCATATCATTTGGAAGGGTTCCTGAACCGGAAGAGCTGACGAAACTTTCAGTATTTCCGTTACCGCTGCCGCTTCGGTTCCGCTGCGGTCCACTTGGATCTTGGCAACCTGTATAATGGAGTTGACCTGATCCCCGTTATAAATCTCTTTTCTTACCTTCGCGTTGGGGAGGTCGAAATCCGAAAAGGAAGGCTGAAACGTGGTATTGATGCAAAACTCCGGCATGGAGAAGATCACTTGATCCGTCACTTCCTTCGCGGTATTTCCCATAAACGGCTGTAGATCCACATCTTTTAATTCATATCCGCTGTCCGGCAAAACAATGGTGAAATTGCATCCGTTTTCATAACCGATGGTGCAGGCATGAGCCTTGTCCGTAGAATAGAATGAAACCTGATCCTTCTCCGTATTATCGCTGTACTGACGAATAAAATTCACATTCTGGGTTACGGTTCCATCGGAATTCTGAAAGGTCGTATGGGATCCATCAACCACACGATCTCCCCCTTTCCAGGAATCCTTAAAATAGACAATGTTCATAACATCCATGATGGTATTGATGTCAAACGTCGTAGGCGTTGACGGGATAAAACCATCGGTTTGCGTCTTAACATATTCATTTTTTTCCGCGGTGGCGCTGACCGACTGAGACATATCTAAGGAATATCCCACTTCGGACAGGGATGCGGGCAAGTACACCGGCTGCACGGAATTAACCCAGATCCGGTTTACACTTTTTAACGCGCTGCTGTTCTCAATCTTTAAGTAATTCTTATTCTCTAAGAACGCATCAAACTTCGCTTTATCCTCATCTTCTAACATCAGGCTGTTCATGTAAAACGCGGAATTCATAGAGGTGGGACTGAAGATCTGATTGATCTGATCCGACTTTTTCAGGTACTCTCCGTAGGATTGCAGGCTCTTGCTTACCGTGACCGCCTTTGCACCTGCCGGCATAAAAATACAAGAAAACAGAATTGCAAGGGCCGATCCGGCAAGCATTCCGATTCTTCTCGCCGGATTCTTTTTTCTACTTGAAACATTCTTTCTCATAGAATCTCTCCTTTCTAACATTCATCCATTCTAACATTCATCCATTCAAAAACATTTGACAACTACCTTATTTCATACCAACTTGCGCGGAGGAATCTTCACCTGTTTTTTTTAGACAATTGATCGTGAATCTTCCAAACCACATAGGTTAGGATCATAACAAAGATCATATCCGGCAATGTATTTCCAATGGGCGTATCCACTCGCATGAGCAAACGATAAGCCACAAAACCAACCACCCAGATCCCAATGTTGATCCCATTCACATTCTTACTACTTTGATCGTGATGCAGGATGTAATAATCCACGATTTGAATGGCGATCATCGGCGCGAATACCGAACCGATCACGTATAAAAAGTTTGTGATATTATCCATGGGATACACACAGGCGGCCACCGTCCCGATCACGGTAGCTGCTACCGCGGCCCATTTTTCATTGATCTTATCAGAAATACTAACGGAAGAAACCCCGGCCGAAAACGCATCCAAAAACGTAGTGGTCACCGTGGAAAATACTACGATGAGAAGACCTACCACTCCAAGTCCGGCTTTCAGTAAGATATTGCAAATATCACTTTCACCGGTAAAGATGGATGCCGCCATTCCGATCACAAACATCCACGTGCTGATCACGCCGTAAACAACCGCACTGGTTAACGTTGCGGAAAACGGTTTTTCTGCTTTTCGCGTATAGTCGCTGATGACCGGAAACCAGGATAAAGGCATGGCCACCGATAATTCCACCGCTGCTCCGAACGTAATGGTCTCTCCGATCCCACCGCCGGTTACGGTTTTCTCTCTAAAAATAATAACGGATAAAACCAACGTTAACAGGAATAATAACGCCATGGCAACGGTATTGACTTGATCCAATTGATTGATACCGATAAAAATCCATGCCAGGATCAAGACACCGATCACCACACACCAGATCCATCTGGGAATCTGAAAGATTCCACAGGCAGACAAGGCACCGTCATAGATCATAATTCCGGTCCATCCCACCAGTTGTAATACGTTACAAGCGGCAAACAGGATACTTCCTTTTTTTCCAAAGGAAAGTTTTGCCGTTTCCATCGCGCTTTTTTCTGTTTTAGCTCCTATATAACCGGCAAAAAACAGAAGAATACATCCAATGATATGACCCAATAAGATCGCGATAAACCCCCGTCCCATTCCCAAGGGAGACAAATAAGTCCCTGTAATGATCTCCGCAATGGAAACGCCTGCTCCAAACCATATCATACCGTTACTAAATACACTTGTTTTTTTATTTTCCATTATAACACATACTCCTATCTTTTTCACGTCACCTGTGGCTCCGTGGATTTTTACAATGTCTGAGGCTCCGTACGGTTTTTGCTCTATGAAGCGCCTTGCACATATGCAAACATACCTGCAACGCTTCGCAGAGATCCCTTTTACACCTGAATGTCCATTTGATCTAACAGATAGCCATGGGACAATGGTCCGGAACCATGGCCTAGATCAAGTCCTGCCTCTAAAGCGCCGGAAATATAATCCTTTGCCGTTTTTACTGCGTCCTCTAAACTCATCTGTTTTGCCAGATTTGACGCAATGGCCGAACTTAATGTACACCCGGTTCCATGGGTGTTGGGATTGTCGATTCTTTTTCCCATAAACCATTGATAGGAATGATTGTGATACAAGAGATCGTTGGCATCGTTTTGTTCATGTCCGCCCTTTACTAAGACTGCCACACCGGGATATTGTTCTCCGATTTCTTCACCGGCTTGAATCATATCCTCCGGCGACTGGATCTTCTTTCCCCAAAGAACCTGAGTTTCCGGAATATTCGGGGTGATAACGGTTGCCATAGGTATTAAACGATTCTTTAACGTATCAATGGCCTCGTCATTTATTAATTTCGATCCGCTGGTCGCTACCATAACCGGATCCAAGACAATATTTTTTGCCTTGTATTCGGTTAATTTGTCAGCAATGGTCTCAATTAAACGGGCGGAAGAAACCATGCCGATTTTTACTGCATCCGGTACAATATCCGTAAAAATTGCATCCAATTGTTGTGCTAAAAAAACCGGCGTCACTTCCATAATTCCATAGACCCCGGTCGTATTCTGAGCAGTCAGAGCCGTTATCGCACTCATGCCATAGACACGATTGGCTAACATCGTCTTAAGATCTGCTTGAATTCCGGCGCCTCCGCTAGAATCACTTCCAGCGATTGTTAATGCTGTGTACATAATAAACCTCCTATGTACGACCTTTCGGTCATCATTAATTTTGTTAAGCGACGCAAGGTGGTGCCCCCAATCCGCCGCTGGTGAATCGTTACTACACACTCCCACTTTTCACTTACAATTCAACCACCCGGTCACACGACGCTAAGACCGCATCACTGTGAGATACCATAAGAATTGTCTTCCCTTCTTTTTGCAGTTGTTTCAATAAATCAACCACCAATTTGGCATTTGTTTTGTCAAGACTTCCGGTCGGTTCATCTGCCAAAATAATATTACACTTTTTTAATATAATCCTGGCAATCGCGATCCGCTGTTGTTCTCCTCCCGAACATGTGCACACACGTCGTTCCAGGATTTCCCTACTTAGGCCAACATTATTCAGCGCATCTTCCATTCGCAATCGAACATTCTTTTTTTTGTCTTTTATCACCATTTTTAAATTATCATATACGGAAAGATCATCTACCAGTGCAAAATTTTGAAAAAGATATCCTATCTCATTTTTTAAAAGTTCTCTACACTGTTTTTTATTTTTAAGTGAAATCTCCTTCCCATTGATCAACAGTTGCCCTTCATATTTTTCTTGCAAACTGATGATGTTAAGGATCGTTGTTTTTCCTTTTCCGCTCTCACCTTTTAGACCAACAAATTCACCATCCTCAATCTGTAAACTAAAATTCTGCAATACATATTTTCCTGCATATTCTTTACTGATATTTTTTAATGCAATCATTCCATCCAACTCCATTACTCACCATTTATAACTCTACAAGCTCCATTTTTATGCAACTTATGAATTTCCATATGGGCATAAATCAATTCTAAAAAAACAATCATAATGAATTGCCACATCCAACCGATCGAAATCATAATGTCGATTGCCATGATAAATAACAGATAGATTGCGATTGCCCTCTCAGGTCGATTCCCATTCAATGTGTAAATGGCTATTTTTTTCTTTCTATATTGAACGACGGATACAATAAATGCGTAACTTGTAACACAAAAAGCGATCATTACCAGGACGCCCATAAAAATATCTTCAAACAAATTAACACATTTATTTCCAATAAATGAATCTATGTCCTTATTTACGGATTGCACTCTTATTCTTGAGCGGCCGTAATTGTACTGTTGCAAATAATTTGAAATGTCATTGATCACATCCTTTTTGTACCATATATCTCCACAAGTCGAATATAATCCTTTAACAGTTGGTTGTACTAAAACGATAGGTTCATATGTATAATATCCAGGATACTTAAGATCACCGATCCACTGATCGGGCGTCATCCTTACAACATTCGTATCCTTATCAAGCCCTAAATAGGATATAATTTCATCGGCATGATCAACTATGTTTCGGGATAAAATCAACGTAGATTCCGAATGCTTGTTATCAATTAATTCCTGATCTAAACGAAGATCCAACTGATCGAACAAATTGTAACTAACATAAATCACATTGTCTTCACATTGCTGTTCAATACTTTCCGTCGTCTTCTGTTTTTTCGTATCGCTTCTGCTGTACAATTGGGAAGCCGAAGCATAATTATAAACATAGTCATCATCAATATTCGAAAGAAAACCATTGATTTTTTCTACTTCCTCTTCATCAACCATGGTAGTCTCTACAACATAAAAATCCGATTGTCTGCATTTTTGGGCCTCCTTTATCATATCCTTTGTATCAGATATTTGAGAAAGCATAGAGCCGATCATCATACAGAATAATATCGTCGAAACAACCTTTGTAGTAAGCAATATCAGCAATAATATTTTTTCATTCTTATTAGCCTTTATGGAACGGATGGTTCCGATTCCACGAATTGCCAGACTGCTCCCAAATATTGCTATGATATTCACTATGATCAAACAACAAATAAGCAATGACAACATATATAAATACTGCATCAAATCTGCTATATTCATGACACATATGTAAATGATAAACAGCGCAGATACCGGAAGAACTCCAATCAGGCTCCAAACTATGATGCGACTATTAAGCAAAAGTGCTATTTTATAATTTTCCCATCCTTGAATTTTTCGAATGCCAATTTCCTTCGTTCTTGTCAAATAATAAATAATTGAAGAAAAAACGATCAAGATAAACATAAGCGAGAAAAGCTTAGCATTATTGCCATTAAACATATAATTAAATTGGAAAGATGTAGCCCCTTCATCACTCATTTGTTCATCAATACTATGTCCATTCGACTGTAATTTTTGTAGGAAATTATCTACTTTATTTCTATTTTTATCCTGAACCATAAATACCGAAACAAGTTCTTTTTTCTTTGCATCCGGTATCTCAGTAATGATATGTATTTTATTATTGGGGAGAAGTGACGCTTTCTCCCAACCAGCCCTATTTATGTTTAAAGCATAAATATTTAACTCGTACCCGCCAGGCTGAATATTTAAATATTCTCTTACTTGAATCACCAAATCACTTTCTCTAGCGAAGTCACTTAATTCATCAATCGTCATTGGTTCCTCAAGAACAAAATCATAGAAATGCTCATCATTCAAATATAATTGATAGTCCGCCACACAAAGCATGAAATATATAGAATAAACAGAGATTAAAAACCCTATAGCAAAAAATATTTTTTTCATTTTCTTTAAACAAAGATATGCATGGAGCATCCATGCATATCTTATTATCATTCATTATTTATACGCAACTGTCCAGTAGTTTTTTAAATTTTTAACTATAAAAATAAGTATAATATTTAATGAGTCAGTTGTCAAGAAATTTTATTCCATTTTACCACAAGAAAATCAACTTGCTGTCAAGACATCCTCCGCCATAAAGAAAGAATTTCCTCCTTGTTCGCCAGATCTTTTGCGGCCGCGCTGGCACTTCCCGCACATACGGCAAAACGAAAAGCTTTCTCATAATCTCCATTTTTGATATACGATGCTAAAAAACCTGCTAATAAAGAATCCCCAGCTCCCACCGGATTGACAACCTGGATTTCCGGTGCCGCTTGCCTATATTCCTTTCCATTCTCGTCTACAAAAACAGCCCCTTTTTCCGCCATGGAAACCAGTACATTCTCCGCTCCCATTCTTTGCAATTCCCGTGCCCCTGACAATGCATCCTCAGCACTTATGATCTCCCGTCCCAATAATTCTCCTAATTCATGATGATTGGGTTTTACAATAAAAGGATGCAACGGTAAAATATTCCCCAGGGCATCCTTCGTTGTATCCACGGCAACCAATGCTCCTTTTTTCGCAACTTTTTTCATAACATTCTTATAGGTTGTATCGTCCATTCCTTTAAGAAGAGATCCCGCTAAAACTAATACATCTCCTTTTTGTAATGTCTGGATTTTATCATAAAATTCTGACATGTATTCTCTTTTCATGACAGGACCGGTTGCATTTAATTCTGTCTTTTGATTTAACAATTTAACGTTGATCCGGGATGCCCCTTCTTCCATGAACACAAAGTCTTCTTGTATCTTTCTTTCCTGTAAGATCCGCTGGATTTCCCTTCCTGTAAATCCTGCAACAAAGCCCATCGCCACGCTTTCAACTTCCAGATTTTTTAAAATATAAGAGATATTAATTCCCTTTCCGCCGGCAAAAAAACTTGCTTCCTGAACGCGGTTAACCACTCCTGGAACAAAATCATATCCTTGCAGGACATAATCAATGGAGGGATTGAATGTAACCGTGTATATCATGATCGCACCTCTTTTCTAAAACAAAATGCAAGTAATAAAATACAAGTAATAAAATACAAGCAATCATACTCATATCTTTGACTACGATTGCTTGCCAGATCTTATTTATCAATTGCGTTTTTCACAGTATCGATCACCTTTTCGGCGCCCTGTTTTACTTTATCATCCAATTGACTTTTTTGGATCGTGTCTTTTGCTTTGTCAACCAGCTTCTCATCCAGGTCTGTCTTATCCAAAGCGTTATCAATGGTCTTTTTAATATCCATATATAGCCCCTTCCTTTCTTTCAAAATATTTGGCTTTGCCAACAGCTTTATTATATCATATTGAAATATATTTTCAAGTTTCATTCACGGTTTTTAACGATGTCCGCCACATCCTGCAGGGATATAAACGCGGTACTGTCAATGTCATGTACGATCTTTTTCAGCTTATTGATCTGGAATCGGTTCACAATAAAATATATAATTTCCTTATCTGTCTTGGAATATCCACCGATTGCCTTTACGATGGTTCCACTGGAATCAAAATTCTCCGATAATGCATCCGAAATCTTATCTGCTTTTACCGTAATGATCATGGCACAGATTGCCCGGTCAAATCCCTCCGTCACAAAATCCACCGTGCGTGAACCAACATAATAGGTGACGATGGAATACAGTGGCAAAACCCAACTGTGAAGCACGATCCCACATATCGTATATAACAATGTGTTGAACAGCATCAAAAAAGTTCCAAGAGAGATTCCGATTCGTTTGGCAAATATGACAGAAAGAACGTCAACGCCATCGATGGCTCCTCCAAAACGGATCGTCATCCCGCTCCCCACTCCCGATATCACTCCTCCGAACACCGCGCACAGCAAAAGATCTGAGCCAGCCAGGGGAGAAAGAAAGGAAACATCTACCGGAAGTACGTACATGATCAGAAAGGATGCGAACGAGTACACGGCAACCGTATATACGGAGTAGATTGTAAATACAATCCCCTGCTTCTTTGCACCAAATAGAAAGATGGGAACATTGATCACGATCAGAAAAAGAGAAAGTGTAAAACGCGCCGGCGTAACTTGATCCAACAGCATGGATAAACCCGAAACTCCACTGTCATACAATCTTACCGGAAAAAGAAACATGGTGACGCCAAAAGCGTTGATCACACCAGCAAAGAAAAGTATGAGAAGATTTAGCGGTTTCATATCTCCGATCACTTCTTTTACCATATTCTTTGAACGTAAATTTCCCATGATCTTTCCCCTCCTTTTTCATGGGTCAACAAGCATATCTGAACCTTTTACTTAATTGTTTCAAGTCGTATCGTATTGGTATTTCCCGACTCACCACTGGTCCTCCCACCTGTAAGGATCACATTATCTCCCGGCTGCAGATCCCATATTTCCTTTGCGTGACGAAGCGCATGATAGAACATTACATCCACGGAATCAAATTCTTCACTTAAAACAGGTGTAACACCCCAGCTCAGATTTAACTTTCTCCATGCTTTTTGGGATGTTGTCATTCCCACAATATCAATGGGGCAACGAAAACGACTTACCATCCGAACCGTATTGCCGGAAAGGGAACTGATCACGATCCCCTTAGCTTTTGTGTCGATGGCCATCGCGCACGTTGCGTGAGATACCGCGTCTACATTGTTCGCAATCACATAATCCGGTTTGGAAAATCTCTTGTAATAATCAATATTTCTTTCCGTATATTCCGCAATATTCGACATATTTTTAACAGCCTCTACCGGGTGTTTTCCCGCGGCCGTTTCTCCAGATAGCATCACCGCTGATGTCTCATCGTAAACGGCATTGGCAACATCGGATATCTCGGCTCTTGTCGGTCTTGGATTATAAATCATCGACTCCAGCATTTCCGTAGCTGTAATAACCCGTTTCCCCAGCATCCGACATTTTTTGATCAAATATTTCTGAATGGCAGGGACTTCCACAAAGGGAATCTCTACTCCAAGATCGCCTCTTGCCACCATAATACCGTCTGCAATCTCGCAGATCTCATCGATCTTATCTACGCCGGAACGATTCTCGATCTTGGCTATAATATCAATCTCATGACCATTGTTCTGATCCAGGAATTCCCGTACTTCTTTTATATTTTCTTTATTCGATACAAAGGAGGCCGCAACAAAATCAATATCATTCTTTATGCCAAATAGCAAATCCTCTTTGTCTCTTTCACTTAAATATTCCCCTTCAAATACATGATTGGGAAAATTCATACTCTTGTTATTGGAAATTTCCCCTCCGGAGATTACTTTGCACACAACGTCTTTTCCGGTAATTTCCAGAACTTCGAAAATAAGAAGTCCATTGTTTACAAGGATCTGATCACCAATTTCGATCTCATTGATCAACTTCTTATAATTCACGGAAACCCGCTCCGCATCCCCTTCCACATCGTCTGTTGTAAACGTAAATATCTGCCCTTCCGCTAACTCCGCTTTCCCTTCTTTAAATGTTTTGATCCGATATTCGGGTCCCTTGGTATCAAGCATGATCGCAAGGGGATAATTTAGTTTCTCTCTGACTCTCTTAATTAGATCAATTTTATGTTGATGTTCCTCATGGGTTCCATGGGAGAAATTAAGCCTTGCCACATTCATGCCTGCGTTACACATTTGGGCAATGGTTTCCTCCGACTCCGATGCCGGGCCGATCGTACATATTACTTTTGTTTTTCTCATAATGACTACTCTCCTATATTCTCTTTTCTGGTTCTCTTATATTTTCATCGCCAGAAATTTTGATTAATTGTCACCCAACCTGCTTGTTTCTTAAACACTCTCATTCACTTGTCCGTGCATACCAATTATACACGATTCGTTCCAATATTGCAATCCCGCCTTACTATCCCTTTCGATTTCTCTGCAACAGAAAAGCCCGCCTTTTCCACAGCGGGCTTTGCTTAAATAAGCATTCACGACTATCATTCGAATTCAAAATTTAAAATCATAAATTGAATTCGTAATGTTACTTCGAAATGTTAATTCGAAATGCTAATTGTAATTGGGCTTTAACGAATATTTTAGGGCTCCAAGGATAAGCGCACCTCCCCCGATCACAAGCATCCAAACAGCCGTTTTACACACAAAAACATCCTCTTTTGTGTATATAGATATCTTTTTTAAAAGTCCCAGTGTGTCAATATAGTTTACCAGGAAGGCATATAACCCTACTAAAAACATACCAACACCCACATTGGACAAACTATAATTGATCATAAACGCCACGGAAGAAAGGCAAAATCCTTCGATCACAACATACAGGATCATGCCGGGATTTATAGGCACGATCGTCCAATTAATCAGTGCATATCCGATCATAAGTGCGGGCAGAAAACAGATCTGCAGAACCAAATGACTTACCACATTTGAATAACCGGTTAAATATGTTCTATATAACTCATTCCCGTCATCATGAATCACATTCTTACTAAACACAGATGTCCACCATGTCAGCAAAATTGGAAAAGCCGTTTGAAAAAATACCAAAATTTTCATCCGCTTCTCATCTTCCGTAAATTCATGCAGATCATATACATGAACCAAGAATCCAATTACAATATATACCAATATCACAGGAATTACGTAAACCGGTATTCTTTTAAGAAACCTATTTATCGTCATTTTTATCATTCCAACACACCATCCATTAACGCCAGATACCCTCTCATCAGATCGCTTCCTTCACCGGATTCTTGTTTACTCCCAATTTCCTGGAGCTCGGTGATGGATTGATTGGCAAGGATGTTCCCTTTTTTCATAACAAGAACCCTACCACAAGTATCCTCTATATCCTCAATAATATGAGTCGAAATCAAGATCAGTTTGTTATCTTTAATCCGGTTGATCAGAGCATTAAACCTCATTCGTTCTTCCGGATCAAGTCCCGCGGTTGGTTCGTCAAAGATCATGATATCCGGGTCCCCAAGGACAGCCTGCGCGATACCTACACGCCTTAACATTCCTCCGGACAAATGCCCTACTTTCTTTTTATTTTCTCCTTCAAGATTAACAAGTTTTAAGACTCTCTCAATCTCTTGGTCACATTGGGAATTCGGTATCCCCTTTGAACGGGCAAAATACAAGAGAGCATCCTGCACAGTAAGTTCGCGAAAAGCACCATATTTTTGTGGGAGGTACCCTACACATTTTGACGTATCAATTCTAATACATCCTTTTTTGGTTCTATATAATCCTAAGATGCATCGGATCAACGTTGTTTTCCCTGCGCCATTTGGTCCCAGCAAGCCATAGCATTGATCATCAAGTTCCATTGAAATACCATTAAGAACTTTCTTCCCTCGAAATTTCTTATTCAAATCATAAATTGTTAACACGTTTTATTCCTCCATTATTCTTCTGTCCTTTATACGATCGAATTTAAAAAATGAATTTCATCCTCTTCATTGGAATCATCCAGTAAATACTTTATAACTCTTTGACTCACTTCCTTGACCCCGTGCTCACGCATCTTCGTGACATATAAATCATACACTCTCATTTGGTCTGTATATTCCTCCTCAGACATATCCTTGTCATCGCTGTACAAAGATTCATCCAATTCCGTATCCGAATCCGGTTGTATGGAGAGGAGGGCGTCTTTCAAATTTATTTTTCCGTTGTGTTTATCTAGTTCAGCTTCTATTACGTCCCAACCGGATAGAGATTTATTGAAAAAGATACAATCCTCACAATCGTAGATCGTCTTCATATTTGAGTTAAAAGCCAGGTTTTCCGGAATGCTTATAATCGTCTTATTGTCGTTATCGAATTGTACATCTGTTCCTAGAAAATCATTGATCTGATTCAGTTCTTCCTGTAAATCTTCCCGGTCGGAAAATTTACCCACGTTAAAAGAATCACGATCCAGGGGATATGCGATCACTCTTGTATTATCTTTCACTTTTTCCCCAACACATCCAGCAACAAGGGTAAAACCAGTTGCCTTTCCGGTAAAATGATTGTCCTTACCTTTCAGATTTGACACACTATCCGGTCCTTTAACCCGGACATCGTAATCCGATGCCTCACTTTGGTAATTGGTCAACTTTAAGTTATCATCGTATATACTTTGGAAACCCGCACGGGGGTAATACGCAAACATCTGTGGCAGGAATGCCGCCCGTTCATTCGAATAGAACATAGGACTTGCCCCCTTATATTCCATGTGAATGGTATCAATCTTCGAATGATTTGTTTGAATTGAAATATAATCTCCCTCCCTCTCATAATTCATTGATTGTTTTCCATCCGTTACGTGATGAATCTTATAGCCATGATATAAGGTAAATTTCAACTCTTCAGAATTTTCATGCATTTGAATATTCATATCAACCTTAGCAGCCAGCTCTTTATCAAGATTGAATTCCATTGTATACTTAGTAACGTCAAAATTGTTCTTTTCATCTCTGGATTTCACTTCTTCATACGCATATTTTCTCATATCACTCAAGGATGAGTAGGGTGCGTCTCCCGATACAAGAACACTTCCCTTATCATAGATATTGAAGGCACAGAATCCTACAAAAATAATTGTACCGATCAGAACAAAAATTTGGGATGACTTTTTCTTTAATGCCGGATAAATAAGTGTAAAACTTGCAACGATCAATATAAAGACCATGGCGAACTTTCTGAATCTTTCCACACTCAACCCATACAGCGGATCCGGGACACTCGTGGAATTATTCGAAATCGGATTGATCAGATCGATCAGTCCAAAAACAGGAATTTTATACATATTTTGGAAATCATTCCAAAAGCCTGAAAGCTGTGGAATGGTCAATCCTACAATGAGAATAATTGCCGCATAACCAATCATTCGATTCTTTAATTTTGATACGATCGCCCCCAGGGCACACGCGCTGATCGACATCACAACGATATCCCATACGTAGAAGTTAACAACATCTTTTAACGGCATATCAAAGCTGTTTAAATTCTTGTACCCCAAAAAAATATAGACTCCAATATTAATCGAAACAAATGCACTCATCAACAATAAGGTACAACACTGACTTCCCAAAATGGTTTTAACTTTTCCGCAATGAAACCGAATACACTCAATCATATTTACATCATACGATTTCCTCATATATTCAAAACCAATAAACATCCATAAAATAAATGTGATCACACTAAAAAATTCTATATCTAAAAAATAAAAAAAACTGCTTGTTACATACGATGACCCTAGAACTTTGCTGGCCAAAAAAGTATTGTAAAGTCTATAAAGAACAACATTATTTATTCCCAGCATTAAAAGATATGCAACGACAACACTTGGTGTCTTAAAAAACAGTTTTATAGAACAGATAAACGCTCTCATTTGTAATAATCTCCCGTTTCTCTTTTTGCCGTAAAAAATGTGCATGTAGATCTAACATGCACATTTATATGTTCTAAATTGTTACAGTGATTTTCCCACTTTTGACCCAACCACGCCAATATGCATCTTTAGAACCTTCCTTTCTCGTAAATGTTCCCTTTGATCCTTTTTTCATCAAAGAACCACTCTGCACAACATGCCACAAAAAAGGATCCTGAAGTTCTGCACGATATCCTCCGTTCTTATACTTAATTTCATAACTAAATTTCGCTTTTTTTGAACACCCCATACTTCTAGTGTATGAACTTTCACCTTCACCAGACCATGTTGTGTCAGATGCTGCATTAACTACAGCTCCACAAAGAAATGTAGCACAAAGTATCACGGCAAATCTACGCATAAAACTTTTGAACATTTAATCACCCCCATTATATTTTTATTGCTATTTTCACAAAAACAACAATTAAAGTATAACACTCTGTATTCTGGATGTCAATAAGTTTTTTCTGCTAATTTTAGTACATAGTAACCAGAGTTATTCTTCCTCCAACACTTAAAAAAGCTTTATGATCTGATCCTTCCCTGACAGTTCTTCTCGATCTAAATTGGCTTCTATTTCTGTAAACCTAAACGATCCGTTTAAAAATGTAATCTTCATTCCCCCAGGGTATGTGTATACTAATTTTCCCTCGTTTTTTCTTTTATTTTGGTAATACACCTTCTCTTTATTTTTATACACCAGATTGTCTTCATCTTCGTAGATCAACTCCACCTTTTCATGCTCCGATATTTTCTTTATATGTTTTGAATCCTCTTCCACCTCAAACAAAAAACTGTATTTTATATCTTTTGACTGGAAACGGAGCCTATTTACACTTTTCTTATACACGTTACATATACCGTAGTATTTATCCTCTTTGACCCCAAAAAATGCTTCAAAGTTTTCTTCTTTACTCCCCATAGCTTCATGAAATTCCCGGATCCACCGATTCGATTCCTCGTCTTCCTCACCTGAGGAAAAAACCCCATCACATACAAGCAGATAATTCAATTCATACAATCTATTTGTATCTTTTGCGTCCGAATAATACTCCTTCCCATGAAAAGAATCTTTCTTACAGCGATACATTTTTGTATCTCCCACCATAAGTTCGTCGGCGCCTTCCATTTTTGTCCAACTACTCAAATTACCGGCTTTTTCTTTGGAAAAATCTTTTTCAGGTATGTAATAATGAGCCTCAATGCAACTGTTTGACCGATCGGTCCCCACCGAAAATTCATGTCCGTCTTCTGTCTCATACCCAAATATATATCCGTTTTTTGCAAGGACTCTTGAAAAGGGAACGGAAACTTCATATAAAAACTTATTTTTGTCATAAACCCTAACATAATGATTCCGGGATGTTCCGTTATCTTTTTCACAAAAAACATAAAAATATTTTTCTCCCGAGGTTATCTCTGCAAATTTCCGGTTCTCAGGTAGTTTCAAAACAGTTTCATCCAGGGATTTCTGATTCAAAAAACATAGATTGTCCAGATCATACCCGGCCCCTCCTCGAACATAAGCTATATAATCCTCTTTCACCGCAAAAGATAATTCCGATTTGAGAAGGTATAGGGAGGGTTCTTCCTTCTCATCACTCTCGGTCAAAAGAGAGCGGAACGATATTTTTTTACACCCGGTCAATATACACGATACACCTAATACGCCTAATACACTTAATACATAGATTACATGTAAAACATATAAAATACATACGTTTTTATTGAATGTTTTTGTTTTTTTATTCATAAAGTTCTCCTGATCGTTTTTAAGCCATCTTATCTATATCACCCTTCACCAACGTTTCTTTGCTAATTAAGATTCGATAATGATCTCATGACCAAATCTATGTCCTGGTTTTCCAATTCTTGAATAATATGCAAATACGTTTTCTGCGTCGTGGTCATACTGGCATGTCCCAATCTTCGGGCCACACTGCCAATCGATTTGTATTTTACGAACGGAGGATTTGTTTTTTGTAAGCGCAAATCCTCCGCCTGATTTATAGTCCCAGGTTTTGTTGATGGAAAGTGTTTGATGAGAAAAATCAAAATCCTCCGGCGTTAAAGCCAACGCCTCCGAAAATCTCATTCCCGTTTTTGCCACAAGTAAAATAAAATAATCCCAATTTACTTCATCCTGCAAAGTCAAGCTTTCAATCAACGCGTGCAATTCAAATTGGTTTAAGTATTTTATTTTCTTTGACCTTGGACATTTCCCTTTGATGATAACCTTTCTGGTTGGATCCCTTGAAATAAAACCCTCATCTACTGCATCTCATCACAAGCCGTTGTTCGAACATGCGAACAACGGCTTTCTTTTCTTTTTGACTTCTGTTTCAACATCTTCCCGTAACCGGTTGGCGATGCAAACCATCTTGTTTATGTATCTTCGGACATGGGCTTCTTTTCCCGCGTTAAATAATCCTCTACAATGGAATCTTCCCAGCCGCTGTCATTGAGACACCCCTCCATATCCTCCGCAGAACTTGCCTTCATCGCAAAGCATACGGCCTTCGATACGCCTTCATATAACGCAGCAGTTCCCACTGCGTCATGCACGTAATTAACGGCACGCTCCTTTCTTATACCAAATCGCTGTGCTTCCGCGTATGCATCCATATTGGCTCCGATGAAAATAAACTCCCATCCGTGCTTCTTCTGCTGACGCTTCACCATCTTTTGAACCTTCTCGTAGGAATACTGCCTGCTGGCATTTTCCAGCCCGTCGGTTGTAATTACAAAGATGGTTTTCTCCGGACGATCTTTCGCCCTGGCATTTTTATGGATATTGCTGATGTGATGAATGGCTCCGCCTACCGCATCCAGAAGAGCGGTGCATCCACGAACAAAGTATTCTCTGTCTGTCATTTTCTGAATCTGATCAATCGGCACTCGGTCATGCAGCACCTCACAGGTATCATCAAACAATATCGTAGATACGTACGCCTTCTCACCGGTCTTTTTCTGCTTTTTCATCATGGAATTAAAGCCACCGATCGTATCGGCTTCCAGTCCCCCCATTGATCCGCTTCGGTCCAAAATATAAACAATCTCTGTTAAACCTTTCTTCATAATCCTTTACCTCCATTTTGATCGCGAACCTCCCTGCAGAGAGGTCTTTCCTTGTTACGATCTAATCATAACAAGAAGGTAAAGAAAAAGGGTCAACCACCAGGCGACTTTTCAAACGGATTGATTGGACAGCGGATCCAGCCCGTAATCAAATAATACAATATCAATTTTCAGCACGTTATAATCCTCGTGCTCTATGAAATACTCAACGATCTTATCTGTCTGGGAGATCGGTGACAACGCATACCCGGCAATTCGAAGGAAATCAATCGTCTCATCCAGATTCAGGCGTAACCCCACGGCAAGGGCAAGCACCTTTTCCTTGGAAGGCTTTACCCGCCCCTTTAGAAGCTTTGAAAAATACTGCTTGGAAATATTCGCTGCCGCATATACTTCCGAATTTTTAAGCCCCTTCTTATTGATGAGCTGCTGTAAATGTTTTTCAAAAGAATCCGTGTAGATTTTCTTTAATGCATCCTCCAATGACTCAGGTTTTATTGCCGACGGAGCTTGCAGAGGCCTAGGCATCTCAGGGGTCCTGGCCGAGGGAGCTTTCTCAAAAGGCAGCGCATTAAAGGGAGCTTTATCGAGAGGACCCGCATCAAGGGCAGATTCCTCGAAAGGCTCCGCATCAAAGAAAGCTTCCTCGAGAGGCGCCGCATTAAAGGAGGCTTCCTCGAGAGGCGCCGCATTAAAGGAGGCTTCCTCCTCAACAAAACCTGCCACATCTTCCAGCATCTTACCGGAAATATTTACATCCTCATTGCCAAATATCGCAAGCGTGATTTCTATGTCATGATCCTTTAAAAAGTCCGTAAAGGTATCAACCGCAATCTGAATTCCTAATTCTTTCGGAAACCCATAAATACCGGCGGAAAGAAGCGGAAATGCAATGGATTTACATCTGCGTTTCTTTGCCAACTGCAAGGCCATCCTGTAACAGGAACGAAGACATTCTTCCTCACCTTTGCTTCCATCCGTCCACTGTGGAATACTTGCATGAATCATATACTTTGCGTCAAGATCAAAGGCCTTCGTAATTGTCACTTTACCAACGGCGATATTCGGATTTGCCAGATTTGACGCAATGGACTTATTGGGCGTAGTTAGCGTGTTTGGCGTATTTGGCGTATTTATCGCACTTACGATGGCATCTGCTTTTACTTTCGTTATATCGTTTCTTAATATTTGAAAGGGCAACCCCTCACCTCCGTTACGTTCCGATCTCCAACAGCTCTAAACATGGCAAACGTTTTATCGTAGGTTTTTCATATTCTGCAGCCATTCTTCATAGGAATATCATAATAGCTTTCAAGTGATCCGAAAAAATTTGCAGCGATTAAAAACATACAAAGACCTTCCTTTTGCAATTATCTTATCTCAAATATATAAAACCAGGAATAAAAGCTCCTAAAATCATCGATACTAAAAAATACACCCTATATACTTTCTTTTTATATAACCAGTATAATATAGAAGCAAAAAACATAATATATAAAATGCATCCAAACAACCCATATACGCGCATCGATTCCCCTTCGGCCACATATTCAATCGAACCTGCCTCTTCCGTCAAATTACCAAGAGTCACAATGCTTAAATCTAACCAAAAGAAACTAATCGCCCCCCAAATAAATCCCATTATTGTAACAATTATTCTCTTAATTATGCATCATACTTAAAAAAGTGGACACATTAATGAAATAGTTGTATTATTATCTTAGACACGAAAAGGAGGTATCTTTTATGTCCACTACAGGAAAACGTTATGACGAG
>CALGGT010000050.1 GCA_937915825.1 uncultured Eubacterium sp. | reverse complement strand
TCTTCCGATCGTTCCTATTGTATGCAATCTTCAGCGCCTTGGTTCCAGCCATACCAGGGATATTGGTAATGTCTTCCGGAATTGTTGTCTCTTCAAATCCAACTTCTGATATGTCTTTATCATACCAATCGGCTAATTCCACATCCAAAGTCTCAGCCTGAGCCACTTTGTAAACCACTACATCTACGGAAGATGTAAGTTTCTCATCAAATTTGGAAGTAGCTGTAACTTTTACCGTCTTCGTGTCGGCGCCTTCAAAGTCGAAATCCTCGGCGATGGAAAGCTGTCCGGCTACATCTACGGTTGCTTTGTCGTTATCGGTCTTCCAGATTACCTCGGTTTGTGTGGTATTATCCGGTGTGTATTTTACTTGTAAGTTTACACTGTTGCCGGCAGCTACATCTCCGGGAGCTGTTTCCGGAATGGCCGGTTTGCTGATTTCAAGCCCGGTAATGGGAACCTCTTCCTCGATCAGTTGGATGTTATCCAAATACAAGGTGATGGATCCATTGGGCGTACCATCTGCATTGACATAATTTCCTTTGTAGGTACTACCGATTACCATGTCGAACTTGTTCAACTTACGGATGTTTGCGTTTGCCTCGTCTACACGAGCTTTATTAATGCTCAGAGAACGGGTTGCCCATCCAACTTTATATTCCTCCGAAGGCTTATAACCTGCTGTACAGGAATTCGTAGTATAATAAGTGCTTGTATCTTCCATCTTCCATGCATCATAGAATTGAGGGAAATACCAGGTTTGCTCTTTGGATTCAGCAGTTGCACCGGTCTTGGAGTTGGTAAGCTGTACCGCGTACTCGGTTTTCGTTCCCTCTGCCATGCTGATGTCTACACCAAAACGCAAACTCTTATCTTCATTTGCTGCTCCGGCTTCTACTGCATTACCGTCGGAATCTACGTGAGCGGAATTTGATTTATTACCGCTGGCTGCAAATTTATCATCAGCTTTCATGGCGCCTGCTTCATCAAAGTAGCAATATACTTTCTTATAGCTAACCTCGCCCTGATCACCAACAACACGACAATTTAATTTAACGCCGCTGTAAGAATCAAAGGTCTTGGAAGCAGTAGATTCGCCCGCGCTGTTCTTCAGGTCTGCCTTTGTAAGGTCAACATCAAAGATCGGGGAGAAGTCGTATGCTGTATCATTTCCTTCATACTTGATCTCCAGACACTTATTGGTCTCATCTTCCGGATCCTTAACGATGGTCATCTTACCGGAATCTTTCTTGCCGGCTGCTGTATAACGATCCCAGGTCTTTCCTACATCATAGCTCTCAAAATCCTCGATCATCGTCGTGATACGAGTATCCGGAGCCTGGGTGGGAGCCGGGGTCTTATCAGTTTCGAACTTGCCAACCTTCAAATTGAAGCTTGCTTTCTTACCGCTGCCGTCTGCTGCATAAGCAGTTACCTTACAGGAACCTTCCTTCTTCGTCGCAACAATGGCTGTCCCTTTATCTACCGTGAACTTGAAGGTACTTCCATCTTCATTATACTTATCTGTGGTAGATTTCGCGGATTGTACAACGATGGACGCAAGACTGGATGCACCAATCTTCTTGCCATTCTCATCCTTGGCGTTCGTAATTTTATAAACCAGTTTGTCAGCTTTGCAGGTTGCTTTCTTCGGTGCAACGGATGCCTTTACATAAAGAGTTCTACCTCTCTCTACATTAAAGGTGTTACTCTCCAGAGTAGTCTTACCTACTGTAAAAGGATAATAGGACTTTACAGCGTTGCCTGCATCATCCTTGATCAAGTGTTTATTCGCACTTGAAATTCCGATCTGAGCATCCTTGTTGATCGTAATCTTGCTGACCGGTGTTCCGATCTGAACTTTGATCGTCGCTTTCTTTTTCTTGTTTGCTTTGGAAATTACCGTGATCTTGGCACTTCCTTTTTTCTTTAAAGCTTTTACAACACCCTTTTTGTTAACCTTAATGATCTTTTTCTTACTGGACTTGTAGATTAACTTTTTGGATGCGCCTTTGGGATTCACCGCAGCCTTCAGGTTCTTCTTTTGTCCCTTCTTAAGTACCAGGATACAAGAACTATTCTGCTTGGGTTTTACGCCAATTGTGACCTTGGAAACTTTCTTGGCAGCTGACACTTGAGAAGCGCCAGGTACGTTAACCGAAGTTACGGTCATTGCCACGGCCAGCACAGATGTTACAAGAATTCTGGATTTCTTGCCAATACGTCGCATAAAATACCTCCTATAAATGTTTTCTTCACCATGGAGAAATCGATACATAACTCTCCATAATGCACATAAATTAGTATATCACAAGAGATGGATAAATGCAAGCAGCATTTTATCCATCCATAGCAACATTGACTTCTCTTCCTCTCTAATGTAAAATATAGCTGGCAAGTATGTCATTAATATGACAAAACTAAATTTTTTTTTAGATTTACGTCAGGAAGAAAGGAACAAATGAGGTAACGATATGACCGATGTAATGATTGTTTCCCGAATTTTGGAAGAAATGTCTCTCAAAGGGGTGACGCCCCAGGAACTTCCCCCTTTGGCTCTGGCTTTCCTAGGGGACGCGGTTTACGAATTGATCCTACGAACGATCATGATCGAAAAAGGAAAAACCCGTGTGGATAAACTTCATAAAGCAACCAGCTCCTACGCCAACGCCAAGTCCCAGGCGAAACTCTTAGAGACGATCCTCCCTCTTCTGACAGAGGAAGAAGCGGATGTGGTACGAAGAGGGAGAAATACCAGAACCCATTCCGTGGCGAAAAATGCCAGCATTCAAGACTATCATGCCGCCACCGGTTTGGAAGCGCTCATGGCTTTTCTCTATCTAAAGGGAGATTTAAACCGATGTATGGATCTGGTTCTAACCGGTTTTCAAGATCCGAAGAGTCAGATATAAAAAAAGAGGACTGTCTCTACAGTCCTCTTTTCAGCTAGCGACGGGAGTCGAACCCGTGACCTCCTCACTACCAATGAGGTGCGCTACCTCCTGTGCCACGCCAGCTAATTCTGTTGCATTTATCGTCGCAACCTAAAAATGATTCTATCAAAAACTCAATCAGATGTCAACACAAATTTTATTTTTTTCTTGATTCTTTGCAACGCATTGTCCGCCGACTTAGGCGAAATCCCTAATTCTCTGGAAATTTCCGTATACTCATACCCCAAAAACCACAGACGGGCGACCTTGCGCTCCATTTCGCTCAAATCAAAAATGAACGCGTTTTTAATGCGATCCACCCGCTCCTCTAACAAGAGAAGCGCTTCCGGATTCCCACTTGGATCTGCCAGACTTTCCCCAGCCATTGGCGCGTAAGTGTTTCCTTCCTCATCCTCTTGGATAAAATCCAGGGAAAGGCTTTCATTCAGGGGGGTATGCTTCTTTCGCCCGGCAAATTCCACCGCTTTTAGGATTTGATGATCAATGCAGACGATCGCATAGGATTCAAAGGATCCCTTCTTCTCATCGTAACTTTGGATGGCATGATACAAACCGATCATCCCCTCCTGCAATACATCATCACTGTCTCCCCCGACGATGTAGCGGTTGAACGCCCGATGGCTCACCAAATACCGGTAACGACTCATTAATTCCTCTACCGCCTGAGTATCTCCCTTACGAACCCGGATCCAAAGTTCCGGATTTTCCACCGAAATTTCTTCTGACCTCAATTCATCCCTCTTCTCTGTCGAACCGCTTCGTACCCCAGGACTCCTGCCGCTACCGATGCGTTCAGGGAGTCGATATCACCTGCCATAGGAATTTGGGCTACAAAGTCACAATGCTCTTTCACAAGGCGAGACACGCCTTCTCCTTCCTTTCCGATAACGATTCCCAAAGGTCCCTTCATATCCACGTGATACATGATCTCTCCGTCCATATCCGCACAGACAAACCACAGCCCTTCTTTCTTCAATTGCTCCATCGTAGCCTTCAGATTCGCCACCCGGGCTACCGGCGTATAATACAACGCGCCAGCCGACGCCTTGGCCACAATGGACGTAAGACCAACTGCCCTTCTTTTGGGGATGATCACGCCATGAGCTCCTGCCAGATTCGCCGTTCGGATAATGGCTCCCAGGTTATGAGGGTCCTCGATTCCATCCAAAAGAAATAGAAAAGGAGGCTCTCCCTTTTCTTCGGCCTTTTCCAGGATCTCCTTCACTTCCGCATAGCGGTAAGCCGCAATCCTCGCCATGACTCCCTGGTGCTTTCCGGTGTTACTGTATTGATCCAAACGTTCCTTCTCCACGAAATCCACACGAATCCCCTGCTTTTTGGCACGTTTGCAAATATCTTTGATCGGGCCGTCCTCGCAACCATCCAACACGTACAAGCATTCCACCGTCACTTCGGAACGCAAGGCCTCCCGCACACTATTTCTTCCTTCGATCCAATCCTCTGACATCTGATTCTCCTTATTCGATCATGGCAACCGCCTGCGCGGCAATTCCTTCGCCACTTCCTGTAAAGCCCAATCCTTCTTCCGTGGTCGCCTTAACATTTACCTGATGTTCCTCTACCTGAAGAGCCTGGGCGATCACCGATACCATCTCGGGTATGTAAGGTGCCATTTTCGGTGCTTGCGCGATGATCACCGCATCCACGTTCACCACCTGATATCCGGCTTCTGCCAGAAAACCTCTCACCTCTTTTAATAGAAGAACACTGTCCGCATCCTTATACTTAGGATCCGTGTCTGGAAAATGCTTGCCGATATCCCCCAACGCTGCTGCCCCAAGCAGGGCGTCTGAGATGGCATGCAGCAAAACATCTGCATCTGAGTGTCCCAAAAGACCATAGTCACAATCCAGCGTTACGCCACCAATGATCATTTTCCGATTCTCAGCTGTCTTATGTACATCGTAACCAATTCCTACACGCATCGTTTCGCCCCTTTCGTCCTTACATCTGAAATCCTTGCATCGAAAATCCTTGCATCGAAAATCCTAGCACCGATAAAAATTCTATACGAAAAAACCCCATCGCATTCCTGATTCATCGGCTCTGCGGTGGAGTTGTATAACGTAGCGGGAAAGGGATTCGAACCCCCGACACCACGGGTATGAACCGTGTGCTCTTGCCAACTGAGCTATCCCGCCATAAGATTGCTGTGGTATCCCGGGTTATGAATGGGACCTACAGGGCTCGAACCTGTGACCCTCTGCTTGTAAGGCAGATGCTCT
>CALGGT010000049.1 GCA_937915825.1 uncultured Eubacterium sp. | reverse complement strand
TGGCGACATAGCCAAGTGGTAAGGCGTGGGTCTGCAACACCCTGATCACCAGTTCGAATCTGGTTGTCGCCTGAAGGTCATGAACTGTTACATGTATCGGCATGTAGCAGTTTTTTTATGCCCTGCACTTGATTTTTGATGTTTGGTTTATAAGGTCATATGCTACTCGGTTTTATAGCAAAAATGCATGGGAGATTTATGGCAAAAATGCGTTAGAGTGTTGACAAAATGCCCTAAAAACGGTAGAATTAAAAGTTAGTGAAGAACGTTGATCAAACCCGATTCACAGGAGAGTAACCGTGAATCGGAAAAGGAGGAAATAAAAGGTGAAGGAAGCATACGATCCGAAGAAATTGGAAGGTAAATGGCAAAAGATTTGGGAAGAAGAAAAGGCATTTTGCGCGGAGAACGACTATACAAAGCCAAAGTTTTACGCTTTGGTAGAATTTCCCTATCCCTCCGGGCAAGGGTTGCACGTGGGACATCCCAGACCCTATACAGCCTTGGATATTGTATCCCGTAAGAGAAGGATGGAAGGCTATAACGTGTTATTTCCCATGGGATGGGACGCATTCGGACTTCCCACGGAAAATTACGCGATCAAGAATAAGATTCATCCCAAGGAAGTCACCAGACAAAATGTAGCCAAATTCAAAAAACAGCTTCAGTCCCTTGGTTATTCCTTTGATTGGGATCGTGAGGTAAATACTACGGATCCTAATTATTATAAATGGACGCAGTGGATTTTCTTAAAATTATTCAAAAAAGGTTTGGCTTATAAGTCGAAGATGCCGATTAACTGGTGTCCCTCCTGTAAGTGCGGATTGGCCAATGAGGAAGTGGTTAACGGCCAATGCGAGCGATGCGGTAGCGATGTGGAACGACGGGTTAAAAGTCAATGGATGTTGAAGATTACCAAATATGCGGATCGCTTGATCGATGACCTGGACGATGTGGATTACATCAAGCGGGTTAAGATTTCCCAAAAGAACTGGATCGGAAGATCCAACGGCGCTGAGGTGGATTTTGCCATCAAAGATTCGGAAGATAAATTACGGGTTTACACCACTCGTCCGGATACCTTATTCGGTGCTACGTATATGGTTGTGGCACCGGAGCATCCTTACATTGAAAAATACAAAGATCGCATTACCAACATGGACGAGGTGGTCGCGTATCAGAAGCAGGCATCCATGAAATCGGACTTCGAGCGTACGGAGCTTGCCAAGGATAAAACTGGTGTGGAGATCCAAGGAATTTCCGCGATCAACCCGGTGAACGGAAAAGAAATTCCCATTTGGGTTTCCGACTATGTATTAATGAGTTACGGAACAGGAGCGATTATGGCAGTGCCGGCTCATGATACGAGAGACTGGGAGTTTGCTAAGAAATTTAATATTCCCATTATCGAGGTCATCGCCGGGGGAGATGTTCAGAACGAAGCATTTACGGATGTGGAAACCGGAACCCTGGTGAATTCCGACTTCTTAAACGGTATGAGCGTGGAAGAAGGGAAAAAAGCCATTATTGAGTGGCTGCGTGATCAGGGAGTGGGAGAACCGAAGAGAAATTTCAAATTGCGTGACTGGGTATTCTCCCGCCAAAGATATTGGGGAGAACCCATTCCGGTCGTTCATTGTGAAAAATGCGGCTATGTGCCGGTTCCAGAAGAAGAGCTTCCTTTAGAGCTCCCGGAGGTGGACAATTACATGCCGACGGACAACGGTGAATCTCCCATTGCCAATATGCGGGAGTGGGTAGAGACAACCTGTCCCTGCTGCGGTGGACCGGCGGAGAGAGAGACGGACACCATGCCTCAGTGGGCCGGTTCCTCGTGGTATTTTCTTCGTTACATCGATCCGTGGAACGAGGAGGCACTGGCAGATAAAGATGCGTTAAAATACTGGCTGCCGGTTGATTGGTACAACGGTGGCATGGAGCATACAACTCTGCATTTGCTGTATTCCAGATTCTGGCATAAATTCCTATACGATGAGGGGGTTGTTCCCACGAAGGAACCGTATCAGAAGAGAACCTCTCATGGAATGATCCTGGGTGAAAACGGGGAGAAAATGAGTAAATCCCGTGGAAACGTGGTAAATCCCGACGACATTGTAGAGGAGTATGGTGCGGATACCCTGCGTACGTATGAAATGTTTATCGGAACCTTTGATTCGGCTGCTTCCTGGTCTGAAAAAGGCGTAAAGGGATGTCGAAGATTTTTGGATCGTGTGTGGAAGATGCAGGATTTTGTCGTAGACGGGGACACCTATTCTCATGAGTTGGAAAGCAAGATGCACCAAACCATTCAAAAGGTGACCAATGACTATGAGAATCTAAAATACAACACGGCCATTGCGGCGCTGATGACCTTGTTAAATGACGTCTATAAGAATGAAAAATTAACAAGGGCGGAATTTCAAACGTTTTTGCAGTTACTGAATCCGGTGGCTCCTCATATTACAGAGGAATTGTGGGAGATCATGGGCTTTGAGAAGAGGATCTTTGAAAGCGCGTGGCCCACTTATGACGAGGCTAAGACCAAAGAACAGGTGATTGAAATCGGCGTGCAGGTAAACGGAAAGCTTCGCGGAACCGTAACGTTGGATGTGGACGCCTCCAAAGAAGATGCCATCGCGGCAGGGAAAGAAGCCATTCAAAGCAAGATTGCAGGCAAGGAGATCGTCAAAGAAATATATGTACCCGGCAAGATCATCAATCTTGTTGTGAAAGGTTAGGAGGATTCTATGTTTCAGATTAATGAGAATTATTTAAAGTTGCCCGGAAGCTATCTCTTTTCCACAGTGGGAAGAAAATCCAGAGAATTTATTGAGGCGAATCCGGATAAGAAAGTGATCAGTTTGGGAATCGGGGATGTAACCCAGCCTTTGGCACCGGCTGTGATCGAAGCGCTGCACAAAGCGGTGGATGAAATGGCGAATGCAGACACATTTCATGGGTATGCCCCGGATTTAGGCTATGAATTTTTAAGGAAAGCCATTATTGACAATGACTATAAACCAAGAGGTGTCGACCTTGCGTTGGATGAGATCTTTATCAGTGATGGCGCCAAAAGCGATTCCGGCAACATCGGAGATATTTTTGGCCCGGACAATGTGATCGCTGTCTGCGACCCGGTCTATCCGGTATATGTGGACACCAATGCCATGGCAGGAAGAACCGGGGATTATGTAACTGAGGAAGAAAAATGGTCCAAGGTGATCTACATGCCCTGCACGGCGGAAAATCATTTTGTGCCGGCTATTCCGGAGCAAACACCGGATATGATCTACATTTGCTGTCCCAATAATCCTACCGGAACTACCCTGACCAGGGATGAGCTGCAAACCTGGGTGGATTATGCCAATGAGCACAAATCCGTGATCATCTATGACGCCGCCTATGAGGCGTATATCAGTGAGGAAGATGTGCCCCATTCCATTTATGAATGCGAGGGGGCGGACACCTGCGCCATCGAGATGAGAAGTTTCTCTAAGAATGCCGGATTTACCGGAACCCGTCTGGGCTTTACAGTGATCCCGAAAAAGCTGGTTTGCAACGGAACTTCCCTGAATTCCCTATGGGCAAGACGTCACGGCACCAAGTTCAATGGCGCTCCCTATATCATTCAAAAAGCCGGCGAGGCCGTTTATAGCGAAGCTGGCAAGCAACAGACCAAAGAGCAGATTGCTTATTACATGAGGAATGCCAAGATGATCCGGGAAGGGTTGCAGAATGCCGGATTTGAAGTATTTGGCGGCGTGAATGCTCCCTACATCTGGATGAAGACGCCGGATCAAATGAGTTCCTGGGATTTCTTTGATGTGATGTTGGAGAAATACAACATTGTGGGAACGCCGGGAAGTGGATTTGGTCCCAGTGGAGAAGGGTATTTCAGACTGACAGCATTTGGCTCCCTGGAGAATACCCAGGAAGCAATCGGACGTATTACAAAGGGTTGATCGTTTTTTGAAGGAGACGTAATTTTGAAGATCAGTGTAATCATCGCGTATCATGGCGAAGAAAAGTACATAAAAGACTGTTTAACAAGTCTGAACATTCAAACCATAGAGGATATGGAAGTGATTCTCGTATGCAGCAACTGCGAAAAACCGGATGTAACGCCCTATGAGAACCTGAACCTGCAATTTGTCAACGTAGAAGTTGACGGGGTGGCAGCTGCCAGAAACAAAGGTTTGGAAGTGGCAACCGGAGACTATGCCATGTTCCTGGATTCAGACGACTATTTGGAAGGGGAACGTTCCCTGGAAATCCTGTTGGAGGAGGGGGACGGAAAAGATCTGATCCATTCCCTTAAGAATTATAGTTGGTATTCCAGAAATGTATATTTGGACAACGAACAGAAAGAAACCACCGCAGAGGATGCAGCCGAGAATGACAGCGAGGCCCTTGAGGGAGAGGATGAGACCAAGGAAGAGAAGAAGTCAGATTACGATACCACGCTGGGGAATCTTTTGCGAAATGCCAGGATCTGGCCTAGACTTTCGGTCTTAGGCGTGGTATTTGCCAGATCGATCTATGAGAAGATCCGCTTCCATGAGGAATACCATTATTATTCCGATCTGCCCTTCCTGGTTGAGGCGGCATCCCTTAGTCAAAACAGCTATTTTTGCGAGGAACGGGTGTATGTCAAACATCGCCATAACGATCCGATCAACGACCCCTCCCTGTCTCAGGAGAACGACAAGGGCGAGCGGTTGTTGGAAAGCATGCGTGCCTATCGTACGGCAGCTGTTTTTGTAACGGATCCGGATGAGAGGGTATATTTTGACAGCAAATTTATTCGCCAATATTTAAGCAAGATCTTACGGGATTTAATTAACGAACCCCCGAAGGTTAAGAAAGCGCTGATGAACGAATTGGTGCCTTCCGTGGCGCTGATCAGCGAGTATACGGAGAAGAACATTCATCCCTATCGAAGGAAAATGGTCCGCCTGGCCAAAGCCGGGGATCTGGATGGGATTATCAAACAAGGGAAAAAGCACGGAAGAAAGCAGAATATGAAACGGGTGGTTACCAGTTATTCCGAGCTTAAGAAATATTTATACAAGAAAGTCTTTTCCAAAAAGCCTTTGGATGAAAAGTTAGTGATCTTTGAGAGTTTCTTTGGAAAGAATTACTCCGATAGCCCGAAATACATTTTTGAGTATATGAATGAACATTATCCGGGGGAATATACCTTTGTTTGGATCCATGCCGGGAAAAAATTGAAATTGCCCTATGCCGCCAAACAGGTGAAGAGATTTACCATGGGATATTTTTATTACATGGCGATTGCCAAATACCATGTATTTAACGGAAGACAGCCGGTGTACTTTATTAAGAGAGAGGGAAATGTGTTCCTGGAGACCTGGCATGGAACCCCATTGAAGAAACTGGTATTTGACATGGATGAAGTGGTTTCCGCGTCACCGACCTATAAGAGTCAGTTCTATCGGCAAAAGAGTTGCTGGGATTATTTGGTGGCTCCCAACCGGTTTTCGGAGGATATTTTCCGACATGCCTTTATGTACGATGGAAAATATTTAGAGACGGGATACCCTAGAAATGACATTCTGTATTGCAAAGACATGGACGAGCGGGTTCGCAAGATTAAGGAGAAATTAGGAATCACCCTGGATAAAAAAGTGATCCTTTATGCTCCCACCTGGCGGGACGACGACTATTATGACCATGCGAAGTATCATTTTACCCTGAAGCTGGATCTGGATAAGATGCAGGAACGTTTGGGGGATGAGTACGTGATCGTATTACGTACCCATTATTTCATAGCGGACAGCCTGGATCTAAAGAAATATGGAAGTTTCGCCGTTAATGGAACCAAGCACGACGACATTGCCGAGTTATACCTGATCTCGGATATTTTGATCACGGATTATTCATCGGTATTTTTCGACTACGCAAACCTAAAACGCCCCATGTTGTTCTTTACGTATGATTTTGAGAAATACCGAAGCGTCTTGCGAGGATTTTATTTTGATATGGAGCAGGAATTGCCCGGTCCCCTTCTGTATGAATCGGATGAGGTGATCGAAGCGATTGAACATATTGATGAAATCGAAGCAAAATATAAAAAGCAATATGGCGTTTTCTATGATAAATATTGCGGATGGGAGAATGGAAGCGCAACCAAACAGGTTGTGGAAGAAGTGTTCAAGAAGAACAAGAATAAGAGTAAAGACAAGAATAAGAACACGAACAAAAGTAAGAGTGAGAAGAACGCGAACAAGAACAAGAGTGAAGACAAGAATAAGAATAAGCGTGAGAAGAAAAGTAAGTAATAAAGGAGATAAGACATGTCGAAAATCAGTATGATCGTCCCCTATTTAAAAGGACCGGATTACTTGGAGGACTGTATAGAATCTTTACAAAATCAGAATATATCGGACTATGAGGTACTCCTGGTGAACGATCGGGATGGAGACGACATCCCGGAACGCATCAAAGATCATCCAAATGTGAGGGTGATCGAACTGGAAGAGGAATACGATTTTGAAGAATTCCGCCGGGAATTTCGGAGAAGAACCCGTTCCAAAGAACGTCACACCAGACTGAACTATCATATGCCCATTAACGGGGAATTGGAGAATAAATTAAAGCCCTATGGCGTTGCCGCTGCCAGAAACCAAGGCGTGAAGTACGCGACGGGAGACTATATTTATTTTCTGGATGCGGATGATTATCTGCTGGACGGTTCCCTGGGGAGACTCTTGGATCTTGCTGAGAAGAAAAAGGCGGTAGTTACCACCGGAAATCGTGTGAATGGGTGGTTCCGCTATAAGAGCTATGACGAGACGGAGATCATTCCCGATACCGGGTTTCAGGGGATCGGTGAAGTGGGGGATGAGGAGATTCAGGAATTGGTAAAGAACCGTTTTACCGTTCAGAATCTGTTGATCCGCAAGGATTTCTATGATTCCCTGGAGCTTTCGTTTGATGAATATAATTATAACGTGGCGGATATGCCGGTCGTAGCCACCCTGTTAAAGGAAGCCAAAGGAAATATGTGGTATGACGGGGATGCGGTGTATGTTTGGAAGACGAGAAATGATATTGTCTTTTTGCCTCAGATCTCCCAGAAGAAGAATCCCTATCGTAGAAGAGAATATTATGAGAGTTATGAGAAAACCATTCAAATCCTGGAGGGAGATACCAGTGGCATGACGGAGGCCCTTCATCAGAGCCTTTGCGACTTTTTCATCGCGGAGTTTGGCCGTCGCCTGGAAGGAGACTACCTGGTACATTTATCCGATCTTCTACGGGAGATGGATAAAAAGGAGATGGAACGCTGCATCGCGGATTATGAATTCTGGGATAAGAAGGCCATTCGTTGCCTCTATCGGGGGAAATATACCGCCGCGGCCAAATGTCGTTCCCTCGCCTTTCTCTTCCGAAAGAAAAAGGGGATACTTGGAAACCCCATTCAACGGTATCGGTTGCTTAAAAAACAGATTTTCCGCCGAATGTCTTTGAAAGAAGATTGGGTCTTCGTGGAAAGCTTTTTTGGCAAGAGTTATTCCGACAGTCCGAAGTACCTGTATGAATATATGTTGGAGCATTATCCCGGAAAATATAAATACATCCTTTGTGTGAATGAGAAGACAAAAGACATGAAGGGAAATCCGATCTGTTGTAAGTTAAATAGCTTGAAATATGTTTATTATTCCTCCCGGGCGAAGTACCTGATCCTGAATGTACGCCAGCCGGCCTGGTTCTTTAAGAGACCCGGCCAGGTCTTTTTGGAGACCTGGCATGGAACCCCTTTGAAGAAATTGGCGTTTGACCTGGATGATATTCATGCGGCAAGTCAGGATCATAAACGTATGTTCTATCGCCAGACGAGAGAATGGGATTATCTGATTTCGGCCAATCCTTTCTCCACGGAGGTTTTCCAAAGTGCGTTCTGTTTCCCGGAGGAAAAAATATTGGAAGTGGGATATCCCAGAAATGACATTTTATATTCGGATCAGAAAGATAAGATCGCGGAGGAAGTGCGGAACGAGTTTCAGATCCCTGCCGATAAGAAAGTGATCTTATATGCTCCGACCTGGAGAGATGATCAATTTTACGAGAAAGGAAAATATAAATTTACGCTGGCAATGGACCTGGATCTTATGCGGGAACAATTGGGCGACGAGTACGTGATCTTGCTGCGTACCCACTATCACATTGCAGACATTTTGGATTTAAGCGATTACGAAGGATTCGTGTACAATGGAAGCCAGTACAATGACATTTCCCGGTTATATCTGGCTTCGGATCTTTGCATTACGGACTACTCTTCGGTATTCTTTGATTACGCCAATTTGCGAAGACCGTTGATCTTCTTTGCCTATGATTTGGACGATTATGCCGGGGAGATCCGGGGCATGTATTTTGACATGGTAAAGGAAGTGCCGGGTCCGGTGGTAAAAACCAATGAAGAAGTGGTGGAGTGCGTGAAGAATCTTCCTCAGATCGAGAAAGAGTACAAAGAAAAATATGACAAATTCTATGATAAATTCTGTTCGGTGGATGACGGACATGCCAGCCAGCGGACCATTGAACATATATTTGGAAGGAATTAATCTATGCTATACAAACTATTAAAGCGACTGGCAATTGCCTTATATCACCGAATGTGTATATATTTGCCGGTAAAAGAAAATAGAATTGTGTTTGATTCCAGCCTGGGTAGAAGCTACTCCGGCAATCCTCGTGCGGTTTTGGAATATATGGTAACGAACAATTACCATAAGAAATGGGAATGTGTCTGGTTCTATGCAAAGACCCCCCATCCGGTTCCGAAAGAGGTAAAACAGGTTAAATTCGGGGGATTGAAATACCTGTATTACATGGCCACTGCCAAGGCGTGGGTCTTTGATTGCCGTCAACCGGAGTGGATCGTCAAACGCCCCGGCGTCATCTACGTACAAACCTGGCATGGAACGCCGTTAAAAAAACTTGGCCTGGACATGACGGATGTCTTTATGTCCAACGAGGAAAGCCTGGAAGTCTACCAGGAGAAATTTGTGCAGAATGTGAAGCGCTGGGATTGCCTGGTCTCCCAGAATCGTTTTTCCACGGTTACGTTCCGAAAGGCCTTTGAGTATTATAAGGATTGGCTGGAAGTGGGGTATCCCAGAAATGATCTTTTCTTTGCCAAAGACAAGGATTACCGGTGCAGGGAACTGAAGAAGAAAATGAATCTGCCCTCCGGGAAGAAAGTGATCTTATATGCGCCGACCTTTCGAGATGATGAATTTCATAAGAATGCCTGTTATGACTTTCATCCCGCCATGGATTTTGATCGGATGAAGAAAGAATTGGGAAAGAATGCCATTCTTTTGGTAAAATACCACTATCTCGTCATGGAAAAAATCGATTGGACGCCGTATAAGGGGTTTGTCTATGCCTTTGACGCCCAGTATGACATATCGGAGTTAATGCTGGTTTCCGATGTGTTGATCACGGATTATTCATCGGTTATGTTTGATTTCAGCATTATGAGAAAACCTATGTTTTTATTTGCCTATGACTTAGAGAAGTACCGGGGCAAGCTGCGCGGCTTCTACATGGATTACGAAAAGGAAATGCCGGGACCGATCGTGGAGAATACCGAAGATCTGATCCAGGCGATCAAGACATACAAAGCGGAACAATACAAAGAACGTTATGACCGTTTTTGCAGGCGTTATACACCCTGGGACAAAGGAACGGCATCACGTAAGGTGACACGATACATCGAGAAGCGGATCGAGGAACCGGAAGAAAACGAAGTTTCGTAAACAAAGTTCAATCGAGAAGTCCAATCAAAGAAGTCCAATCAACGAAGTCCAATCAGGAAAGGCGGTTTTTTATGGAGAAGGTAAGTATGGTTTTTGGCTTTTTAGGGGGAGCGGTTGTCGGCTATATCCTTATGGGATTGTCGGCAGCAGTGGGATACTGGATCGGCGGTCTGATCTTTCGTTTCCGTTTTGAGAGCTTTACGATCTTTTTGGTAAAGATTAAAAAACAGGGAAAGAAGATCTTAGTTTCCCTGTGTGATCCGAATCCTGTGATCCGTTGTAAAATGACGGACCCAAAGCCTACGAAGATTCGAAGTGTGATTTCCATGGCTTTGTCTCTGGCGGTAGCTCTTTTTGCCACAGAGACCGTTTGCATTGGATTGATGGGAACCAAGGTGATCCCGAAAAATCCGTTTACCGTGGGCATGGCCCTGGTTATGTTTGTGTATTCCCTTGTATTGATCACGTTTATGGCCATTGCTGAGGGGAAGAAAACCGGAGATGGAGACGCCGGCGTTATGCGTATGGAATATGAACGCTGTTATGGCCAGCTCCTACAGGGGGAAAAGCCCGGGAATCTTACGATCAAAGAAGTGGAGTACAGCGGGAAAGTGTTGGATAAACATGCCTATCGCCAGTATTTATTGATCCGTTATTATCACGATCTGGATCTAGGAGATTATACCGCCCTGTCCAAGATCGTTGAAAGAATTGAAGACGTTTCCCCGGAAAAATGGTCCAAATCGGAAATGGATCTGTTGTCGGAGATGGTCTTTTATTACCTGATCGTATCGCCCAGAGAGGGACGGGCAAAATATTTCGGCGACATGTTCTTAGCGAAGATCGAAGGTGCGGAGAGCGTGAACGTGAAGCGAACCTATGCCTATTATCTGTTGTTTGAAGAGAAGAATAAGGGCGGGGCGTTACAGATTGCCATGGAGGCGCTAAAGATGGTGGATCAATATCCCTTAACCGGATGCCAAACCATGGAGAGGAAGCTGTTAGAAGCGTTAGTAGAGAAGATTTCAAATTCCTAAGAAAGAAGAACGTTATGAAAGAAAAAGTCATGCGAGTGGCTCAGGGAAAATTGGTTTATTATTTACCGAAGCTTGTCCTATCCAATGAGAAGCTTATTTTGGATGTGGTGGAAGGGGGCATGACCAAGACCACTTTGACCATTGAGAATGAAGAGCTGACGCCGATGAAGGGGATCGGCACCACGGACAGTTTTTATGTTGATTTTCTCCCGATTTTTTATGGAAAACGTTCGGAGTTGGAAGTAAAGGTATACGCCAGAGAGAAGGAAGCCGGGGATATCATTGAGGGGAATCTGACCCTGATCACCGAATGCGGAGAAAAATTTATTCCCTATGAAATTCACGTGGTTCCCAGATTTTTAGAGGGTCCATGGGGGAAGATCACGTCTTACGAAGAATTTGTACAATTAGCCCGGGATCATAAGGAATTGGCCGTTGAGGCCTTCTATCACCCGGACTTTTTAAATATTTGCCTGAAGGATCTAAACGATAAGCGGATCTATCAAAAACTGGTAAAGAGAAATCCGAAGAAGGCAGCGGTAGATGAATTCTTAATTGCCCACGGTGATCGGAAGATCCTGCCTTTTCAGGCGAAGGTAAACCGCAGTGAATGGCCCTTGTATGAGCGTACGTTACGAGGGATTCTTGAGATCACTACGGAGCAGGCGGGAGAGTTTCAGATCAGGATCACGCCGCCGGACGGGGTGGAATTGGAAAAAACGGAGGTCACCAATGAAGATTTTCACCTGGGCAAGGTGAACGTGATCTTCAAAGTACAGGCAGAAGAAATACCGGAAGGGAAACATGCCGTTGCGTTCGGGTTGGAAAATGAGTTTCAAAAAATCGAAGTGCCCATGTTGTTCCACAGGAAGGTGAAGGCCGAAGAGCGGGCTAAAAGAAGAGAACGAAAGAAAGTCTTTGCGGAACTGGTTCCCCATCATATCCAATACCTGTTAAATTCCAGCCGTAAAAACAGTTGGATCGCTTACTTAAAGAGTCATAAAAATATTCTGGCCGAAGAACTGGGAGAATGGGACTGGATGCTGGAATCGTATCTCTCGTTCTTAGATGGAGAAAAGGAGCCGGGGATCTTCCTTCAAAGCAAATGGACAGAAATGACAAAGCCTGTCCTGGGGGCAAACCTGCAGGACGTAATGGGGTATTGTTTGATTCATTATGTTCGCGTTAACTGGGTCGGGACGGAAGACGAGAAGAAGGAATTGGTACAAACCATCCTGCAATATTACCAAAATGGCTATCGCCACTGGTGTTTGCTGATCCTGTTGGAACGATTGGGACGATTTCACAAGGACGACAACGGGCTGGCCAGGGAGGTGCAGATCCTCTGGCGTGACGGATGCAACAGCCCTTATCTTATGCTGTATCAGGCAAAGCTCCTGATGGAGGAGCCGGAGCGGTTAAATGAGTTGGATACCTTCCAGATCCATGCCTTGCACTTTGCTTTAAAATACGGAGTTTTCACGGAGCCTATGGAGATCAAAACTACCTTTTTGGCCTCCCGGTCCCGGCATTTTACACCGGGGTTATTCTCCATCCTGGTTCGGTGTTACAACGATTTTCACAAGGATGACATGCTGCAATGTATCTGTACCGTATTGATCACCGCCGGACGAACGGAAAATACGTATTACAAGTGGTTTAAATTAGGGGTACAGCGCAGACTTCACATTTCCGAATTATTTGAATATTATATGTATACCATGGAGGACGAGGAGTATGACCGGGTATTGCCGGTGGTTCTGCCTTTCTTCCAGTATGAGAATCATTTGAAGGACGATGCCAAATTGCGTTTGTACGAAAGCATCATCCGAAATAAACACACCCAGCCGGGATTTTTCCGGTTGTATTCGGATCAGATCATCAACTACATGCTGACGAAGGTGAAGAGCCACGAGATCAATGAGAAATTAGGAGTCTTATACCGGGAGTTTCTAACGGAAGACTTGATCCGCAACGCCAAGGATCATCCGGCGCTCTCCGACCTGGAGATCCGTAGGGAAGATATTGCGGCGCTCCTCTTTACCGGAAAGATCCACGTAAAAAACCCGAACATTGTTCGGGTGGCGGTGACCCATTGTGAAGGCGGCGGCGAGCAGTCGTACAATCTAAAAGATGGAGAAGCCGTGATCCGTACGGCAACGGAGCATCCTCAGATTTATTTTGTGGACCGGGCGGGCGTCTATCATACAAAGAGTGTTTCTTACGAAATGACGCCGCTTTTCGCGGGAAAGGATCTGGCGGATTATTGTTATCAGGAAGGCGTCAAGGACCCTCTTCTGATGCTGCACATTTTCTCCCGCACCATTCAAAAGAGAACGATTACCACCGTCGACGCGGTGTTGCTGCATCAAATGGTGGAAGATAAGATCTTAGGGATTGAATACCGGAATAAGGCGCTGCTGGCTTTGTATGAGTATTACCGTAACTCCGAAGAAGAGGCGTCTCTTACCCAAACCATTGAGAAAATTGATTTTGCCTATATTCCCAAGGATCGATATCCGGGGATCTTACAAACCATGATCCAGCACAATATGACGGATATGGCGCTGAAATTCCTGATGAAATACCAGCTGGTGGATATTACATCGAAATTGCTGGTCATGCTGGTGTCCAGAAAGATCGAAGAGGAACCGGAGAAAATGGACATTTTCTGCTTGAAACTCTGCAACTATTTGTACCGGAAAGGCGCCATGAACAAGGTGACCTTAAAGTATCTGTCCGAGTTTTATATTGGAGAGTCCAAGCAGTTATATAAGATTTACAGAACTGCGGTGAAAAAGGGCGTTGACCTAACGGATGACGCCATTGAGCGGATCCTGGGACAGGTGATCTTCGTAGGTGAAGACGGCGGAAAATACACCGATGCCTTCATTGATTACTACGAATATGGAGCCAATAAAACGGTGGTCAAAGCTTATTTGTATCAGGCGGTGTATCAGTTTATCACGGATCAATATCCGCTAGCGGAAGAGCTTTACGATATCGTGCGCAGAGAGAGTCTGTCCGATGATCATCAATTAATGATCTTAGGTATGTTAAAGCTGTATTCCACCATGGATTCCTACGACGATAAACAGCGGGAATTCATTGAATATCACCTGGCCAGATTCGCGGCGGAAGAGAAGATCTTCCTCTTTATGAAGGAGTTTATCGGCAAGGTGCAGGTGCCCTTTGAGATTCAGTATACGGATTTGATCCAATATTACGCACACCAGGATTCAGACGTTTTCGTGGAACTAACCGGCAAGGACCAGCCGGGATTAACCTTACCCATGCGTCGGATCTTCAGTCATATTTTTGTATTTGATACGTTGATCTTCTATGGCGAGACCCTGCGTTATAAGATTTACGAGGGGAAAGGGGGAAACCCGGTGCAAGAGGGGATTCTGGAGAAAAGAACCCACAGAGGCCGTATGGACGATTCTCTCTACCGAATGGTGGAAGAAATGATCATTGCCAGAGATTCGGCGGAGGAGGAGGAATATCGGAAGCTAGCCAATCGGTATCGACGAGTGATCAAGGCGGCTCATGATATTTTCAAACCGGTGTAGGAAATCTCGTTTCGGAAAGGAGGAAGGCATGAATCAGCGAAGTATTTTTGTAGGCATTCATTTAAACAATCAATATACCCAGTTGGCAGTTATGGGCCCCATGGACGATGATCCCGTTCTTCTTCCGGAGGAAACAGGCGGGGAGATCCCCACGGATATGGAATTATCCGATGGCGGACATTTAACGGATTTTGTGAAGCAGATCCTACACAAAGAACCCATTGAGATCAAGGGAGTAGAGGCGGCGCCGGTTCAGGTTTTAACCCATTTTTTAAGGAAGGTGCTGTATCTGGTAAAGCAAAGGCATCCCTATGAGAGCATTCGTCAGGTCGTGGTGGTAACGCCTCATCAAAACGTGGAGTTTATCGACCTGATCTATAAGGGTTTGGAGAATCTGGGAATTGCCAGAGATTACGCCCTGGTAGCAGATTATAAGCAAAGTCTCATTCACTACATCATGAGCCAGAAGAAGGAATATTGGGTAAATGAGGTAGGGTGCTTTGAGTACGAAGGGGATCATCTGACTTATCGGAAAATGAAGATGAAGGGACTGGTAAAACCCTACCGCATTGAAATGGAGGAGCGGGATTACAGCGAGAACGAAAGCATCTTTAAGGATGCCAATACCATGGTGGAAGAGAAGGCGAAGATCTTCGAAAGCATGGTACAAGGGGCCATCCACGACTCTATTATTACTACGTTATATATGACCGGAAAACGATGCGAAGAAGAATTTATTACCAAGGCACTGCAAAATGTTAGCAGGGGGCGTTATGTGTTCCAGGGGAACAACCTGTATGTGTTAGGGGCATGTTACCGGGCCAGACAGATCCACAGCAAGGATCCGCTGCAAGACTATATTTACCTGGATGAGAATATGATCACCTGCCGTATTTCCATGATGGTGTATACGGAGGGGAAGGTCAGGGAAATCGAATTGGTGCCCATTGGCGTTCCCTGGCATCAGGTGGATAAACAATTGGACTTGATCCCGGATGGGGATACGGAGTTTGTGTTAATGGTGGAGGATCTGAATAAAGAAAGCAAATCCACCCGGATCATTTCCATGGAACCGGTGGAAGGAAAGGTGATGCGCCAAACCAGGATCGGGGTAAGAATCCGTTTTGCCACCCCGAGGGAGTGCATTGTAACTTTGCGGGATAAGGGATTCGGTGATATTTATCCTTCGTCCTATCGGGCGTGGGAAGAAACGATTCAGCTGTAAGGAAGTGAAGGTATGTTTCTATTATGTAAGGGCAGGGTTGCGAAGAAACCGTATATCATGCCAATTACCGGAAAAAGAATTTATAGCCTGGAAGAGTTGTGTTATGAGATCTATCATAACATCTATTCCGTGACAGAAGAGATCTTTGTGCCATCCCTGGTGGATTGGTTAAAGAATGAAGTGGGAGAGCCGGTGGCGGCTAAGAAAATGGAGGCGCTGATCCGACGGAACAATGATCTAAAGGATATGGTGATCACCCTTCTTTGTGCCTGTGATTATTACAAGGAAGAGGAGGTTATGGAGGTTTTAGAGATCATGAAGCAGATCGCAGACCTCCCCCCTCATTTGAAACAGAAGAGAAAGGCGGATAATTATTTGCGAGCCGGGCATTACGGGCAAAGTCTGGCTTGTTATAAGGAGTTAATGAACGGGAAGGAGAGCGAGCGTTATACGCCGGAGGAATACGGAGATCTGCTGCATAACCAGGCGATCGCGTATTTTTATATTTCTTCCTTTTCTGAGGCGGGACGGTATTTTAAGGAGGCCTATGCCCGAAATAAAAGGGAAGAGTCCCTTCAATACTACCTGACGATCTTTTTGATGCAGGGGAAAGAAGAGGAATTCTATACCGAAGGTCTGCGCATGAAACAGGAGAAGGAGACGTTGGATCGCTGGAAAAAGGAGTTTGATGACTCCTATCTGTCCTTAAAGGATATTGAAGTGGAACGTTCTTTTGCCGACCACTGTAAGAGGGACTTGCGAGTTTCTTATGCATAAAGGATCTGGGAGTTTCTTATGCATAAAGAGTTGACAAAGATACGAACTTTTGATATGATATATATTGTTTGCGGAGTTGCTGGAATTGGCAGACAGGCATGACTAAGGATCATGTGTCTTGATAGACGTGTGGGTTCAAGTCCCATACTCCGCATGATTAAGCTGTTACGTAAGGAATTTTGCGTAACGGCTTTCTTAAACATCAGACCAGTTTGGAGGAAAATACACATGACTTTGTTGGAAGAATGGCGCAATGCCGCATACGAAGAGGGATTCCAGGAGAGTAAGGAAGGCCAGGAGTTCTGGCGGGATTATTTTCTTTGGGAGAAGGGGATTTACGAACAGATCCTCAAGGACCCGGAGAATGTGGTAGAGGGCACGGTTGAGGAATTAGCCGGCAAATACGAAGTAGATCTGAATATTATGGTCGGATTCTTAGACGGGATCAACGACAGTTTGAAGAATCCCAATCCCATTGAAACCATGGAGAAGGATACCAAGGTTTCCCTGGATGTGGATTTGGAGAAGCTTTACTATAATATGGTGGGCTGCAATGCGGAATGGTTGTACACGTTACCGGCCTGGGAGGAGTTATTGTCCGAGGATGTAAGGAAGAAGCTTTACAAGGAGTCTAAGCTCTCCGGTACGATCCGCAAAGAAGATCGCAAGGTTGGAAGGAATGATCCATGTCCCTGCGGTTCCGGGAAAAAATACAAACATTGCTGCGGACGGAAGTAAGGCACTTTTCTGTGAAGTTTTTCGGAAGGAGCATCGTTGTAGATAAGTTGAATCAGTTTCAGTGATTGGAGGTATTTTATATGTTAGTATCAGCAAAAGATATGTTGGTAAAAGCGGAACAGGGTCACTACGGCGTGGGACAATTTAACATCAACAACCTTGAGTGGACCAAATCCATTCTACTTACCGCGCAGGAGTTGGAGTCCCCTGTAATCTTGGGAGTTTCCGAGGGCGCAGGCAAGTATATGTGCGGATACAAAACCGTTGTTGGAATGGTCAATGGAATGTTAGAGGAATTAAATATCACGGTTCCGGTAGCGCTTCACTTAGATCACGGTACCTTTGAGGGATCCAAGAAATGCATTCAGGCAGGATTTTCCTCGATCATGTTTGATGGATCGGCACTTCCTTTTGAAGAGAATCTGGCAAAGACCAAAGAATTGGTTCACTGCTGTGATATTTTGGGAATTTCTTTGGAAGCGGAAGTTGGAAGCATTGGCGGAGAGGAAGATGGCGTCATCGGTGCCGGCGAATGCGCAGATCCCAACGAATGTAAGACCATCAACGATCTAGGCGTTACCATGTTAGCAGCCGGAATCGGTAACATTCATGGTAAATACCCGGATAACTGGGCAGGTCTTAGCTTCGAAACCCTGGAAGCGATCCGTGCCGTAACCGGACATACACCTCTTGTATTACATGGTGGTACAGGAATTCCGGATGATCAGGTGAAGAAAGCCATCTCCATGGGTGTTGCGAAAGTAAATGTAAATACCGAATGTCAATGGGCATTCTGTGATGCAACCAGAGCCTACATCGAAGCCGGTAAAGATAAAGAAGGCAAGGGATTTGACCCTCGTAAGCTTTTGGCACCGGGCGCGGAAGCAATCAAAGCTACGGTAAAAGAGAAGATGGAAATGTTCGGTTCTGTAGGTAAAGCATAATTACGCGAGAATAAGAGAATCATTCAGCCATTTTGCCTATTGTGAATGTGATAGGTAAAATGGCTGATTCTATTCAAAGAGGAAGAGGGATCATGAAGCATTGCAAGTTGGTGGCGCCGTGCCATTTTGGGATGGAAGCAGTATTAAAAAGAGAGATCCATGACCTGGGGTATGAAGTTCTGGAAGTGGATAATGGCAGGGTTACCTATGAAGGAGACGCAGAGGGGATTGTTCGAAGTAATATCTTCCTGCGCGCCACCGAACGGGTGCTGCTTCTGGTAGACCAATTTAAGGCGACCACCTTTGAAGAATTGTTTCAGGGGATCTTAGCGATTGCCTGGGAGGAATATCTCCCCCTGGACGCGAAGTTCTGGGTGACGAAGGCAACGTCCATTAACAGCAAACTGTTCAGTCCTTCGGATATTCAGCGGATCGTCAAGAAAGCCATGGTGGAATCCATGAAGAAGGTATATGCCGTCTCCCGGTTCGAAGAAACCGGAGCCTCTTATCCGGTTCGGATTCAGATCCACAAGGATCTTGTGTCGGTTTATCTGGATACCACCGGTGTATCCTTGCATAAAAGAGGCTATCGAAAATATACGGTGAAGGCCCCGGTCACAGAAACTTTGGCAGCGGGCATTTTACTGCTGTCACCCTGGAAGAAAGACCGTTTGTTGGTGGATCCTTTTTGCGGCAGCGGGACGTTTCTCATCGAGGCGGCTCTCATCGCGAGGAATATAGCGCCGGGAAGAAATCGACGTTTTACCGCGGAGGAGTGGGTGAATCTCATCGATCCCAGGGAGTGGAAGGAGATCCGCCTGGAGGCAAGGGATCTGGAAACCCCCTATGAGGGCGGACTGCTCCAGGGATATGATATTGACGGAGAGGCGTTAAAGGCAGCCAGACAGAATGCGGAGCTGGCAGGGGTGTCCGGGGATATTCATTTTCAACAACGGGATATCCTGGATTTTCATACGCCGAAGAAATACGGCTTTGTTATTAGCAATCCACCCTATGGAGAACGTTTGTCGGATAAGGAGACCATGAAGGCGTTGTATACGTCCATGGGGCAGATCATGCGTGAGAATCCTACGTGGTCCTTTTACTGGCTCACTGGTTTTGAAGACGCAGTGGCCGCCCTTGGTAAGAAACCTACGAAAAACCGCAAGATCTACAATGGAATGATGAAGACCTATCTGTACCAATATATGGGGGAGAAACCACCGGGGAGGTCTTGTTCAAAGGAGGAAAAATCATGAGTAAGAAGTTAATATTTGCCACGCACAACATGGGAAAGGTCAACGAAATCAAACAGATTTTAGGAGACGGATATCAGGTGCTCTCATTAAAAGATGTTTCTTTCACCGATGAGATTGAGGAAACCGGTACAACGTTTGAGGAAAATGCCACGATCAAGGCCGTAACCCTAAGCAAAGAGTTAGGCGAGATCGTGCTGGCCGATGATTCCGGTTTTGAGGTGGATTATTTAAAGGGAGAACCGGGGATTTATTCTTCCCGCTATTTAGGAGAAGACACACCCTACGAGGTAAAGAACCGGACGATCCTGGAGCGTTGTCAGGATGCCAAAGATGAGGAAAGAGGTGCACGCTTCGTATGTGCCATGGCCTGCGCGTTTCCCGATGGAAGGCTGCGGGTGACCAAGGGCGTGATCGAAGGAGTTTTAGCGAAAGAGCCGGCGGGAACCAACGGATTTGGCTATGATCCCATCTTTTATTTACCGGAACGGAAGATGACCACAGGGGAAATGACCCCGGAAGATAAGAACGCCATCAGCCATCGGGGCATTGCACTACGGAAGATGGTAGAAGTTTTAAAGGAAGAGGGAGTTCTCCATGGCTGATTATTTGCTGTTCAGCGATTCCCATGGGGACAATCAAAGAATGTATGAAGTGATCGATAGGTATCGGGATCGGATCCAGGGAATCATCCACATGGGAGACCTGGAAGGGAAGGAACAGGAATTGTTCCGTTATTTTCCCGGTATGGTCTGCATGGTTCGGGGAAATTGCGATCGGAACCAGGAATTACCCATGGAACGTATTTTTACGCTGGAAGGGCATAAGATCCTTGTAACCCATGGGCATACGTACCGTGTAAACGCGGGGTTACTTACTTTGAAGATGAAAGCTCTGAGTGAGGGGGCGGAGGTGTGTCTTTTTGGTCATACGCACGTGGCTTGCAAGGCCCAGGAAGATGGAATCTTGTTTGCCAATCCTGGAAGCATTCGTCTGCCAAGGGGGGAGGAACGGCGCCCATCTTACGGGATACTGACCTTACAGGAAGGGGAAGCGCCCAAGGTAGAGATTTACTGGTGGGAGGAAGGGAAGAGTAAATGCCGGACGGCAGAAAAAGAGAAAGAGTAAACGTCGGATGGCAGAGAAAGAGTAAGTGTCGAATGGCAGAGAAAGAGAGGTAGTTATGTTAGTAAAATATTTAAGTGTATTTTTTACGGCCATGGTGCCATTGATCGAACTTCGAGGTGCCCTTCCCATTGCGTACGGGATCAAAGCACTGAACCCGGAGTTTCATTTGCTATATGCTTATATTCTCATTGCGCTGGGGAATATGTTGCCCGTTCCCATCATTTATTTTTTTGCGAGAAAGGTGTTGATCTGGGGGAAAGATAAACCGGTGATCGGAAAATTCTTTACCTTCTGTTTGGAAAAAGGAGAAAAGGGAGGAAAGAAGCTCCAGGAGAAAGCCGGCCGGGGCTTGTTTCTGGCCTTGCTGCTTTTTGTGGGAATTCCGTTACCGGGAACCGGAGCATGGACTGGAACCCTGGCTGCCAGCATCTTAGATATGGACTTTAAGTCCAGTATTCTGGCAGTTTCGCTGGGTGTATGCCTGGCAGGGATCATCGTCAGTATCCTTTGCGCGTTGGGGCTGGGCGCCTGGGTAGGGATTCAGGCGTAAAGGTTTGCAGGAAACAGCGGCAGCCCCAATCATTTGGAGGCAGGTTGCTGATTCGTGAATGCTGGTGAGTTGCGGGGATAGACGGTTACGATTCACCGCCCCCTGCCCCCAATTCTTGGGGCCCGCTATGCGCTCTTGGTCGTGAACAGCCAGCTG
>CALGGT010000048.1 GCA_937915825.1 uncultured Eubacterium sp. | reverse complement strand
CAATACCACAAGGTCCAGATAGGGGTATTTATCGGTAAGTTCCAGCTTGATCGCATGGGCGTTGTTCTCGTAAATATCAAATATGATCAACTGCTTTAATTCCGGAATCGCCGCTACCTGCCGGCAAAGTTCACTTCCGATACTGCCTCCGCCGCCGGTTACCAGCACAACCTTGTCTTTCAAAAACTCCTGAATCGGTTGCTCGTCCATCTTCACAGGCTCTCGCCCCAGAAGGTCTTCCACATCCACCTTCTTCAGGGAATTCACCGATACATCCCCCAAGGCAACCTGATACAGACCAGGTAGGATCATTAATTCGCAATCCGTCTCCTGGCAAATATGTAGGATCTTCTTCTTCTCTTGATTGGTCATACTGGGGATCGTTATATAGATCTTATCAATGTCATTTTTTTCCGCGACCTCAATAATTTTATCACGTCCGCCATAAACCGGCACACCTTCGATCTCTTTCCCCCATTTATAATCATCATCGTCAATGATGCATGTGATCCGTTCCCGGACACTGGCCGTTCTTCGAAGCTCCCGAATGATCTGAAGGCCGGCAGCGCCGCCGCCTACGATCATAACATTTTTAACGGATCCTTTCTCTCTTCTAGCCCGAAGAAGCAGAACAAACCGATAGGAAAACCGAACTCCCGTAATCATGACAAACTGGAAGATCGCCCCCATCATATAATAAGAGATGGGCATCCGACGTAAGAATCCTGTGATCAGGATCACATGGAGCGCGGTCGTAAGGATCCAGGCACTGCCAATTCTTTGAAGTTCCGTAAAGCTTGCAAATTTCCAAATACTTTTATACAGCTTAAAGATCCAGAATACAACAATGCATAAAGGCGCATAGATCGGTGCAAATCTCTTCCAGGCATATAAATACTCCGCCGGGATCATGGAAAACCTTAGATCAAACCGTACCAATAACGCGAAGAAATATGAAACTGTCACAGCTACAAAATCATAGAACATCAGGTAGATCATAATCACCTGACTGTGTTGCAGCATCTTGGTGTTTATATCCTTTTTCTCTTTCAATTTTGCCCCTCATCTCACATATCCCACCAATTCATATAAATATTCTACAAATGTGTAATTCATAGAATCATTCTACAAATGCGCAATTCATATAATTACTCTACAAATGACCAATTCATAGAATCATTCTACAAATGCACAATTCACACACATTTTTACACACATTTTTACACGCGTTTTCACACGCATTTTCACGCGCATTCTCACATGTTATCATTTAGCATAAAATTCCCGAGCCCTTGGCCCCTTCGTCAAAGGCTCGGAATTTTATCCATTCTAGAATTTTCTGCTTGATTCGAATCAAATTAGATTTACGTGAAGGCAACTACCTTTTCGGTTATGCTGTTACAACAGAACCTTTAAATTTAGCAGTTTTCAAAGCTTTCTTCAGCTTCTTCACTTGTTTTGCGTCCATGGCAGTCGCACGGATCGTCATCTTCTTTGTTCTCAATCCTTTGAAAGCAGATTTTGCAACCGTAGGCGCATACTTACTTGTAAGGGTGATGTCTTTCACCTTGGATCCCATAAAGGACTGCTTACGAAGTCGGTTGATCGAAATCGGAAGAGTAACTTTTTTCAGTTTTTTACACTTCTTAAAAGCTTTCTTACCAACTGCGATGTACGTGTAGTTAATGCCATTGATTTTAACGGTTGTATTAAATGTGATTGTCTTTTTCTTGGACTTTACTTTCTTGATAACAGCACTGCCATCCTCAGATGTATTCGCCCAAACACTAATACCTTTGCCGGTATCTTCGCCTTTTACCATCGTTAACGCCTCCGGTTCAACGCCCTTTGTAGGACTGGCAGCAGCTGCTACAGGAACCGAAGTCACAACCATTGCTGCAACCAACGCTGTGCTTACAATTGCTTTGGAAATGGACTTTCTCATCTCACATTCCCTCCTTTCATTAAGATTTACCATACGGCATGAATACCATACGGCATGAATACCATACAGCATTTATGATCAACTGTTATAAGAAGATCAAGCGCAACTGACATTCTCTAACAGGTAATCAACGAACTTTTCCACATCCTATGATTCTTTGTCGCCCTTGCCGGATCCGTAGTATTTCCCGTAATAGGCACCATATTGTCCATAGTGGGAATAATACGAATTCTTCGTACCGCCGGCACGGTTCATAACCACGCCTAACAACGGACATCCGGCCCGTTCTAACTGAGCCATGGAAGTTCGCACCCGCTTCTTCCCTGTTACACCGCTTCTAACTACCAGGATCGCCCCGTCGCAGCGATGGGCGATCTGCTCCCCGTCGGACACCAGGCCCAAAGGGGGACAATCTACAAAAACATAGCGGAATTTCTCCGCCAATGCGGTAAGCATTTCTTCAAAACGATTGCTTTCAATCAGCATAGACGGGTTGATCACATTGTCCGCGTTGGGCAGGATATAGCCATTCTCAATATTGGTTTCATAGATGGCGTCTTCCACACTTCCACTGCCAGCTAAGAACGAGGACGTCCCGTAAATCTTTTCTTTCTTGCCTTTCCCCTTCTCTAAATGCAGATCGTAATCCCGGATCATTCTGGAATTACGAAGGTCTGCATCCACGAGAACCGAGAGATTCCCGGCTTCACACATTTGTCTCCAGATCTGTGTCGCAACAAAGCTCTTTCCTTCGTTGGGATCGGTACTGATGATCAGAATGGTCTTAATATCGCTTCCCAAAAAGCTCATATTGATCCTTAATCGGTTCAGGGCTTCTTCCACCGCATAGGGGAGTTCTCTTTGATTACCGACGATCAACTTCTTACTCATACTTCTTGCTCCTCTTCCTTCTTCTCCGTCAGATCCCCTTCCGGAATCACTGTCATGGGCATAATCCCAAAGATCTTCTCCATATCTTCCGCGGTTTTTACGGTGTCGTCCAGTAAGAAGATCACGGTTAGGATTCCCAGAACCACGATCAGGGCAAGAACGCCACCCATCATGGTATTCTTGGTCAGGCTCGGGGAGCTCTTTCCGGTGGGAACGATGGCCTCTTCCGCAATATTCGGAGCGGCGCTTTCCATGACTTTCGGTAAATATTCCACCGCCTTTTTTGCCAGTGCATTGGCCACTTCGGCTGCTTCCTTCGGGTCGGCATCCTCTACGGTGATGCAGAGGATTCGGGTATCCCCGATGACACTTACCGTAGTCATCCCCATTAATTGATCATAACTGTAAGGTAGCTTCTCATCTTCGATCACATCCTCGAAAATCGGGCGAATCTTAATTAATTCTTCATAATCCTTCGATAATCCAGTTCCTAAGTTCAGATCGTTCAGGTTGATCACCGAATCCTCCGATGCGGAAACCATATATAATTTCGTGGTTGCCTTATATTTGGGTGTGATCCCGAAATAAGTAAATGTGCCGGCAACCAGTGCGGCTGCCACAAAGACGCCGGCAATTAAAATCCACCTGCTTCGAAAGAAATTAAGCAATTCCAATAAGTCAATTTCTAATTCTTCATTTTCTGCATGATTCATGGTTTTATCCTTTCCTCATTCCTGTGAGCGTTGTCAGAACCTGGATCAAAGACTCCGTATCCACGTAGAATTCCTCGTGTTGTTCTCCGTCGCTCAAGGCATTTCCCACCTTGCTTTCCCCTTTTATCTCAAACATACCTAAATTCTTTGATTTTTTCATGCGGTTGGCGATCTTCACGGCCTTTCCCGAGGAAATATCGGTTTCTGCCATGTTCTTCAAACCTTTATACAGTTTGAGGCCAAACTCCGAATCTTTGCGATTCTTCTTTTTAATCTTATCTAAGACCTTCTCCATGTATTGCTGCTGCCGCCTCATGCGGGAAAGATTGCTTCCGTCCCCGACATTCATACGACTGCGAACAAAGATGTGAGCCTGTTCGTTATCCAGGTGTAACTTCTTCCCCTTCTTCATCTTCGGATCCGACTCGGTAAAATCGTCCTCCAGGGTTACGGTTACACCCCCTACGATATCGTTCAGTTCCGCTATGGAATCCATCCCCACTTCATAAAATCCCTGAATGGAAAGACCTCCCAGAAAATTTTCCAGGGTAGCTACCGTATTCTCACCGCTCAGCCTTCGATTACCCCCATACCAGTGGGCGGTACACAATTGCTGCGTCGCAGTGGCCATCGCCGTTCCATCCTCATTCATTAACGGGATTTCTGTAATGGTATCCCGATTCACAGGGATCAAACCATATTCCTTGGTGCTACGGTTCATGACAACCAGTAAGATGAAGTCTGCCATATCTCCCTGGTAATCCTCGTCGGTTGATTCTCCGTCGGTCTTCCTACCGGTCTTCGCATCGTCCTTCTTACCACCCTCCGCACTTTTCCCCGAGTTATCCGTACCCAGGAAGACGTATACATCCACCTGATCTTCCAGTTCATAGGTCGTATCCCCAAAAACCAGCTTTTGTCGTACCACAGGCTCTTCTCTTTGGGCTGTTTCCACCGGGGCAGGGTTTGAAACATTCTTATTGGATGACCGATTCCCTCTTTGCTCCAAATGCTCAACGCCATAGGTCACGCCCCCTGCCAATGCCAACAATCCAAGGATTCCCAGCACAAAACCAATATTCTTTTTCTGATTTTTCCGATCATTCCGACCGGCTCTTATCCCCTTTTGACTCCCCTGCTTCTTATTCAAAGAACAACCGCTTTCCCAATGCTTCCATCTGCTCTCTCTTCTCTCTTCCAAGCTTTTTTTCTACGAACGCCATTCCGTCGCCCAAATTGGGAAAGCGACGATCCAAGTGATGGCAATCGCTGCTTAACACCCCATCCGTATGCTCTTCCAAATATTTTAAAATAAATTTCTGTGACTTTCCCTTCCCCGCTCCGCCAAAGAATCCGGCCTTTCCGGAATTCAGAAGGGCACCGGCGTTCATCTGCTTCACCACCGGCATACGGAAAATACTTTCCATCACATCTTTATTCTCTTTGCTTTTCTGAAATTCCACATATCTTTCAATATGGGCTAAAACCACGGTAAATCCCCGCTGATCCAGAAGATTTTCCACATCCTTACGCATTTCCTTCGTCCAGGGCATAAAGGGCATCTCAAGAAGTAAGAGATTTCGGTCACGCACCAGGAGTTCATCCAGTCTCTCCGCCTTGGAGATCCCGGGAAAATACCGAACCTCCGCCCCTAATCGAAAGGTCATCCCGGAAACTTCTTCTTCTTTTCCGATCCTTTCTCGCAAGGAGTTCCAACTGGCCTCTCTTTTTTTCAGGAACCCTCCGATGGAGATTTTCTCCGCATAAAAATGAGGAGTAAACACGACATGAGCCACCCCTTGCTGTAATTCCCTTATTAATAACTGCGTCGATTCCTCCACGTTGGCACTTCCATCGTCAATCCCGGGAAGAATATGTGTGTGAAAATCTATCATGAGCAATCTCCTCGTTATAAGGAATCCTGATTTTACCTCGCAATTTTTCTATATTATAACATTAAACGTTTTCGTTGTCAACCCCTATATATATATATATATATATATAGACATATATTCTTTAAAATATATATGTTTTTTATCCTCCCCTCTCCCACTTTACGGATAATAAATTCCTGACGATCGGTCTGTACCTCTTTCGGAATCCGAATAGCCTGGCTGTTTCCGCTTTTAAAAACTTTCGCCTTCATCCTATAGCATCGCCTCACTTGCATACAGACATTTTGCATGTAAAACACATTGTATGTAACCGTCTTGTATATACATTTAATATATACAAGAATGTGTGGAATGTCAATATATCCAAAGTGAAATCTTTTTCGAATCTACTCAGTCTTCTCTATACAATTCGTCTCCATATCTTGCAGGATCTTAAGTTGTTTATCAAGGAGTCCGTTTTCTCTGGTAGTAAGTCTGTCACCGATTTCAATATAGCGTTTTTTTCCGTTGCCAATGATCTCTAGAATTCTCGCATCAAATGTTTTTTGAATCTCTTTTAGCATAACATTTTCAATATGCGAGTGTATCAGCCCTGTTTCCGGCAGTAATAGTCGTTCAATATTCTCACGGAGCGAAAGTTCTGTGTTAAGGTTTTCAATAATGTAGGGACTTCCGCCAAAAACTACATAAAAAGCGACTTTTTCTCTCACAGAAAGCTCCGGATAGAATTTCGCTGCATCAAGGTAGGCGAAGTCGTGAATGTGCTGAATCATAGAAAAAAAACAAGATGTAGCAGGTTGATCTTACTGTTGGCGCATACGGATTCCGTGTATATAATAAAACTGAAACTATATACGGATTCCGTATACAAGGAGGTACAGGATGAAAAAGAAAGAGCTTAAAGATCTTGAATTTATTGCAAATGGCGTTCTTATTAAAAATGAGAGCATTGAAAGGCTGGAGAGCGACAGAAGGAAAAGACCGCTTGCTGAGTCTTTTGTTGCGGTTAGAAATATGACCGGCATGAATCGAAAGGAGTTTGCTGAATGGCTTGCTATTCCGTACCGCACTATGCAGGACTGGGAGCTTGGTACATCACAGGTGCCGGAGTATGTTCTTAGACTGGTGGCGTATAAGGTGCTTATGGAAAAGGAGAGGGGAAATTTATAATGCAGATACTAAAGTCAATTCTGCTGTTTCCAATCAGATTGGTGCTCCTGCCAGTTCGATTACTTTTACTCGTTGCTCTCAATTTTGGGGGAGCTATAGGCGGGTTTGTTGAGATTGTAATGAGCATACTGGGATTTGTCATGATGGCTACAAGTGCTTTCTGTGTAATAGCGAAAATAATAGATGGACCGGTTTTCATTGAAATGTTTTTGACAGGCGCTGCATTCGAGGCAATACCGATATTATTGATCAAACTGGGAGAAGAGGGGATGCTCGGACTGATGGATCTGCTTGGTCGGGTATAAATGAGAAGAAGGTCTGAAAAGGTGGAAAGAGACTATGGAGAAAATGAAATATGTATGTGAGGTCTGCGGAAGGACTGAGATCATGACACCGGAAGAAGCGTACCAGGAAGGATGGGATTATCCGCCCTTTATCGGAAGTTATGGAGTGGTTTCTGCGCGGACATGTCCACGTTGTCCGATGATGAAGACGGCTTGGGCAGCTCTTGTGCTTGAAAAAAAGCAATATGAAGAACTGACAGACATCCAGAAGGAAACAATAATGCGGATCAAAGGCGAGCCGCATAATATGCAGGTGGATGATTGACGGATGTCATAGAGCATGTTGAATTACGGTCAAGTAGTGATCTAACAGGTAAGTGAAGTATTGACAGGATGAGATATATCTCATATAATAATTACAGGAGAGGAATCTTTATGGCATTTGAAATAGAATTTTACTCAAGCGAAGACGGAAGGGAGCCGGTAGCGGAGTTTTTGGATTCTCTAGATTCCAAAATGTCTGCAAAGTTGGTAGGACTTATGGAAATACTGGAAGAGAAGGGGACAGAAT
>CALGGT010000047.1 GCA_937915825.1 uncultured Eubacterium sp. | reverse complement strand
TAAGGGTGCCATTCAGAAATATGATTTACATAGGGGACAGTGACACGGATATCCCATGTATGAAGCTTGTTAATTCCTACGGCGGTCATTCGATAGGCGTATATGATCCCGTGAAAAATGACAAAACTAAAGTTCACCGCATGATGAGAGAAAACCGGATAAAGTTTTTTGCTGCGGCGGATTATAGCGAAGACTCTGATATGGATGGGCTTGTAAAGTCGATTATAGATAGAACGGTAACAAATGAAAAGCTTGAAAGGCTTCACTTTGATAATTTGAATGAATCCACGGAGTGAGAGGAGGTAGTGACATTATGCACAAGACATTAATTGTTTACTTTCGTGCACAGGGAACGACAGCTAAAATTGCAAAGGATGCGGAGACCTTATGATATCTGGCAGATTTGAGGAGTGTTTGCAGTGACTGAAAACATTGTATTATGGATGGTTGCCTATCTGGTGATCATGAATATGATTGGATTCGTTGTGATGGGTGCTGATAAATCCAAGGCAAGGCGGGGAGCATGGAGAATACCTGAAAAGATGCTTTTTCTCGTGAGCCTGCTGGGTGGGAGTGTTGGCACATGGGCTGGAATGTATATATTCAGACATAAAACAAAGCATTGGTATTTTGTTGTTGGAATGCCGGCGATTTTGATTTTGCATATAGTTTTAGCTGTATGGATGATTCGCAGGTGGCTTGGGTGGTGATCATACCACATAATTTTAATATTGGCACACTCAAAAACCGTTCCGCACAAGTCAAACATAATGAAACTCCATAAATCTTTTGGGAGGGAAAAGATTTTTGGGAGATCCGATGTTTTCGATGTACTGGAAATTATGGAAAGACCGGTTTCTGCTAAAAAAGGAAAAAGGAGGTCTTTTTTATTTCCCTGCTAAAATAAGATACTTTCAGGCAAAAAATCTCCCGATCGGACCGATCTTACTTTTTTTAACGTTGTATTCAAAATACCCCCCATCCTCTTTTGAATGGTTTCCATACATGGTGCAGAAATATACTACGTATCCCTCTTCCCAATGCTCAATATCATAAATCAAATAGGGGTGGCAATTCTTTGGATCGGTTCCAAGAATAATATCGCCAACTCGGAACGGAATATACTCTCCATGTTTCCTTTTCGGTTTCTTAATTATCTTTTTACTTGCTTTCAGCGCACGATATATTTCATTACCATTTGGCGCGTAACTTTTGCTACCAATATAAATACCCGCATTCGCGTAAGAACGCCATACGATTGAAGAACAATCAAAATATCCTTTCTTCATCCTTTTTGCCATACTGTATTTACCGGCATTTATCTTATATGCGGTTTTACATACTTTTAGAATTTTCTTAGAAGTAACATTGATAAGAACGGAATCAATCACCTGTCCATCTTTTTTCAAACAGATTCGTGCCGTTCCTATTTTTTTCCCCTTTACCACACCGGTTTGATCAACAGAAGCAATTTTTGTATTTTTAGATATCCATTGAACTCCATTCGTCCTTGTAGAGGTAGTTTTTAATCTAAGAGTTTTCCCTTTAACAAGAATATTTCCATCAAATTTCGTAAAATACTTAATCCGAATATCTTTTTGCGTTGTATCAGATGCATCATCCGTTGATGTATCCGTTACATCCGTTGTTGATGTATCAGCCGCATAGGAAGGCGTCACAGATAGATTTTGATCGATCGTAAATAGGGATAAAGTTAATAAAAAAACTACAATATTTTTTCTGAATGTAATGAAAACTCTATGCATCATATGGTTCGACCTCCTTGGTTAGAACCATTATACCATATCAAGCAGACGCGATGTCAATACATTGGATACAAAAAAGGAACTTATTTTTCAAATAGGTTCCTCTTTTCAAGTTCGTATTATTTATGGTTATTTTTGAAAGTCAAATAGCATATTCATGTCACATTCTAAAACATTACAACAGCCAAGTAGAAAAGAAACGGTTGGATTTTGTGTTTGTTTTTGCGTTGGTCGTGCCGCTTTTATTATCAAAAGTGAAGTGAAAGCCGTAACAAACGAATTTGATCAGGCGGAGGAGCTTTACCTTGATACAAAGATAACAGCATATCAAGACGGCGAAGATGTTTATTGGTATAAATTTGACATGAAAAAGGTAACGGATAGAAAAAATATAAGAATTATTTCGATGGGACAATCTGACTATAAGGGCTATTTGTATTTAAGTATTTATAATTCATCTGGAGAATCTATAGTGAATGGTCTTACGTCATCGGCAGCATCGGCAAATCAATCACAAACTGCAAACAAAACGTGATTTCAGAGCGTTCTTCTGTCAATATCCGAAAAACTCCTTCCAGGCTTTAGAAAAGAACCGGTCCAGCGTTTCCGCATAATGCATGGCTTCTGCGCGGCTAAAATCATGCTCAACCGTTTGAAACACCGCGTTGACATTGGTCGTGGTAAGAAGATGGAATTCCTTCCTGCTAAATTCCCGGATCGGAACTCCTTGCGTACGGAGCATCTCGATAAAGGTTAGCGTCATCTGTTCTTCCAGCGCCGCTATATCCTGAAGAAAGGTTTCGTATCTTGTTCCCTGGGATTTGCAAATAATTAGACGAAAAGCATCCAGATGATCGTAAATATAGGCAATCGCGAGCTTTGCGTCCCGCCCCGTCTCCCATACACTGGGAACACCCTTTTCGACAAGGTGGCTTTGATTGTTAACCCACTGATGGTATAGATCCATCAGTCCTTGCCAGGTGGGTTCTACCAGGGCGGAAAACATCTCTTCTTTGGAGGCAAAATGCTTATACATTCCTGAAACGCTCATCCCCGCTGCCGCCGCTATCCGCCGCATCGAGGCGTCCTGAAAACCATATTCCATAAACTCTGTAGTCGCGGCCTCGACGATGTTCCCATGGTGTTTTATTTTGTCCCGAATCATAATATCCTCCTTCATACATGCGGCACAATGACTCCTGATTCATAGAGTATGCGGTTTGCCATGCTTTGTCAAGCACGCAGCAAAATTATCCTTACTCATAGAGTAGGACGTTCATCTTGATTTATCAAGTGGGTTCTATCACGGGATCATTTGTCTTGTGGAGGGATTTTTGTTCCTGCTGTGTGGACAATGTCTTCTCATCCCCTCGAAAATTCCTAAAAGAGTTGATCATAAGGATCATACCGAACAACAGGATAATCACGTCTGTGATGAGTTGCGCATAGAATACGCCCTCGACGCTTCTCGCAAATACGTGCGGGAGGAGCATTACAAGCGGCAGGAAAAGCAGCACCTGTCTTAAAACCGTAAGGATCGCTGCGTTTCCTCCTTTCCCGATTGCCTGAAAGAACGTGATCATTAAGATCAGTACGCCGTAGGTGATGTAGGGCGCAAACAAAACCCTCAGCATCGGCGCTCCTTTAACTGCAATGGCAGAGTCAGTGATAAACATGGAAAGCATGGTATTAGGCGCAGCCATAATAGGGATGTAGAACACGGCCGCAAGAATCGTTGCTGCTATCATAAAGACTCTATTAAAGGAGCGGACGCGGCCAAACTCTTTTGCACCGTAATTTGTACCGATTGCCGGCTGATATCCCTGACTGATCCCCCAAAGAGGAATAAAAGCAAATGACTGCAGGCTGAGGGCAGCTCCGAGAATTGTCTGCCACGCGCTGCCTCCCCAGTGCTCCACGGTATGATACATCACCGTTTGCTGAACCATGGTCATGACTTGCATCAGCATTGCCGAAATGCCGACATTTAAGACGGGCCCTGTAATCGAGCCGATCACGCCGATCCGATGGATCTTTACCTTGTCGCTCTGTTTCGTAAAGTAGATCAGTGCCCATATAGCCTGAAACACCTGTGCGGTGACGGTTGCCACAGCTGCACCGAGGATCCCGTTCTCTTTTCCGAAAGCGATGATAAGGATAGGATCTAAAATAATGTTGAAGATTGCGCCGGATCCCATGATCAGCATTGCCTGTTTCAATTTGCCTTCGCCGCGCATGATCATGTTAGAGGATTGCGCAAAATTCACAAAAATCGATCCTAAAAATACAACCTTCAGATATCTGTTTGCCTCAATAAGGATATTGCCCTTTGCGCCGCAGAGTGTCAGGAGTGGCTTCGTAAAAATCAGACCGACTGCCATAACTACTGCAGACAGGATCAGAACAAGTGCGATCAGGTTCCCCATGATCTTATCGATGGTTTCCTGATCCTTTTTTCCGATGGCTCTTGACAGGACGGAAGCGGATCCCATCCCAATAAGTGTAGCGATACCATTATTCATAAGTGTGAAGGGATACGATACCTTAACCGCCGTCATGGCATCCGGTCCTACCATCCTTCCGACAAACATGGCATCCATAAAGTTATACAAACCGATAATGATCATGCCGAGGATTGCCGGGATACTTAGCGAAAGCATGGTCTTTACAATATTTCCACTCACTAAATTCTCTCTTACATCATTGTTGTTCATATTGATTTATTTCCTTTCATTTAAATCTAATAAAATTAGCGAACACTGTTCCCTTTATATATAAGAGTACACTGTTCGCTTCATTTTGTCAATACTTATTTTTCCTGCTATATAGAGACGTGTATAAAATTTATACAATCATTTGCTTTTGTTTCAGACCTCTGTTATAGTAATGGTAGGATCAATCAATCCTTTCTTACTACGAATTACAAGAAGGTTTTTGGTGTGTAAAAAGACACTTTTATTATAGGACGACAGTTGGAACGGAAGCTGCGGTGATTCCAGAATTTAAGGGAAATGCGAGGAAATTATGAGACGTCTATTATTTATCATAACCGGAATCATGTTGATTACCATGCTTGCTGGCTGCGCGGTACAAGAGGAGGCAGGGAAAATGTCTTTGTTCAGAAAAAAGATGATCGTAGGCACAGACATCGCTTTTGAGGATATAACGGATTTTTATTATACAGAAGAGAATATCAATTATGATGCGTATTATCAGAGATATCGATTTTATGTGGAGGATGGGAAGCACTTATTTTTCCACGAGACAAGAGAACGGAAGAATGATTACGGTCCTTGTACCGAAGAGGATACCGTGCAGATTGGAACGATGGAACTTTCGGAGGATCAGTGGTCAGAGTTTACGGCTTTTGTAAAAGGTGGGACGGTTACGGCAAGGAAGGATCCGGTAGATTCGGACGGTCGAGGACCCTGGCTATATCTGTATTGGAAGAAGGATAAATCGAAGGATCAGAGATTCGCCTTCGAATCCCGTGAGACAGAGGCAAAGTTTGAAGAATACTGTCAGACACTTGCTCCGAGTGCGGACCGGAGCAATGGGCAGGCGACAGCCAACAAGATTGACGAAAATTCTATACGAAAGGAAGGGAAAGATCCAATGAGATTAAAAGAACCAAGACCAATAAAAAGTGAGAAATATAGATTTGATAGTTTTTCCAATATGGAACGTCTGGAAAATAGAGTGAAAAAGCATCTTCCACCTATGGGGTGGAATAGTTGGAACGCCTTTGGGTGCGGGAATACGGAGGAATTGACCAAGAAAATGGTCGAGTGCATGGTGAATCTGGGCTTAGATGAACTGGGCTATCAGTATGTAGTACTGGATGATGGATGTTATTGCGAAAAAAGGGAAAACGATCGCCTCAAGAATGAACCAATGAAATTTCCAAATGATTTCAAAGAATTATCGGATTTCGTCCATAAACATGGTATGAAATTCGGAATGTATAATGACATAGGAACAAAGCTTTGTAGCGGTCTTGAAGTGGGGACGTGCGGGTACGAGGAGGAGGATGCCAAGAGCTATGTTGATTGGGATATCGATTATATAAAAGTAGACAATTGCTACTATCCGTGGGATAATGCAACTTTTTCGGATGAGAGTAATGCAAAATACGTCTTTGCGCCCAAAATCAAAGGAATCGTCATTGAAAATGACCAAGAGAAAATTTCGCTCCAAACCTCTGAAGATGGAAGGCTTACAGGGGAAATGGGAAAGGTAATAGACGGCTACGCAGTTGGAATTGGAACATTTGACGGAACCGGTCCGGAAAGAACGCCAATCGGCAGCCAAAGCAGTGAACTTCGGTTTTTTGTGAAGCCCCAGAATCCTGGAAGATACGACCTGCTTGTTGATTGTGAGCTTGGAGAAGAGGAAGGCATCGGAAGTTGGCTCCAGGTTGCGGTGGAAGGGGAAGGTGCGTCAAAAGTAGTGTTTGATGACTTTTATAAGTTTGCGCCAATCCCGATTGAGATCGGTACAACTGGTGCGACGATCCGGCTTATGAATCACAGAAGACAGGAAAATGTTCTGGAATCCTATGCTAAATTTCTCGAAGAATACAACAAGCTAAAACCGGACAATGATCTTGTATTATCGATTTGTGAATGGGGAAAAACCGAACCTCACAACTGGGGATATAAGGTTGGGGATTGTTGGAGAATTCTGAATGACATAACATTTGAAGTTGGAAGAGATGGATATAATGGGAAATGTACTTGGGAGTCCGATTATACCACGAGTGTAACATCTCAGTACAATAAGGCGGTAATAATGGATGAATTTGCAGGCCTTGACAAGGGGTGGAATGATCCGGATATGCTGGCTATTGGAATGGATGGACTGACTCTTGACATGTGTAGAACGCATATGGCGACCTGGTGCATGATGAATGCCCCGCTTATGCTGGGGATCGACTTAAGAAGAATGAAACGTGGAGATGACTTGTGGAATATCATAGCAAATAAAGAACTGATCGCACTTAATCAGGATGCGTTGGGAGTACAGGCAAAGAGAGTTTGCGTTATCACTCCCAAGGAAACCATCCTGGACGACGCGGATACACGTTACATCCGGGATAATAACAGAGTTGATATTTTGGCAAAGCCTCTGAGTGATGGAAGTGTTGCGATCGCATTTGTAAATCTTAGTGGAGAGGATTACAAAAGGGAGATCCGTATTTCCCTTGATGTGATCGTGGAGAAGATCGGTAAGAAAATGATCAATGCCAGTGAGTTTGCCGGGGCGTGTGCTTTTCAGATCAAAGACCTGGAAACGGGTAATAACATTCAAGCGGTGGAAGGTGACGAGCAAAATAAGAGTTGGTTTTTTATAAACGATCTGAGGGCCTATTGTACAAAGGTGATCAAAGTAACAGTATTAAGATAGAAGGATGAACACGGTAAACACTATCTGCTTAACCGGTTTGATTATGTGGGTGGAGTTGTTAAATATTGGAAAATAGTAATGGTTGTAGTGAATATGAGGAGAAGATATTTCCATGAAACCACAGGAATTTGTTGAGTATATTTTGGGAAAACAGAATGTTATTCCATGGGAAATCAGAATCGTAATGTCTACAATTCCGTCTAACGATGACATCATTAGAAATAATGCGGCGCGTATCATTCATGCCATCCTACGAGATGTCTACAAGATACCAGATATTAGGGATGAGAATTTATTGCAGGAAGCTCTGAAACTTAAGGATCTGTATGATTGTAGAAGCTGTGTGACAAGCATAAAACAAGTTTATTCAAGAGGGATCATGAAAGCAAGATATGAAATTTCCGGTAATACTGAAACTTGCAGAATATTTGGCGGAAGAGAAAAATTCGAATTGAGTGATGTGGATTGGGAAATGCCAATCGTCGGTGTAAATATTCGCCAATCGCCGGAAAAATATTTATGAATCGTTGAAAAAATATTGATAAGTTACGTGACATGGCATATAAAATGAAAGGACGTTTAATTATGCGTATATTAAGTGATAATTTTATATCAAAACCATTAGCTATAATAGGGATACTTGGTGTAATAGGATTATTTATATCTTCTGGTTCAACAAATGTTACTGGAAAAGCTGCTACAAAGAATGGGGATGCTGTTTCCTTAAGAGGTCAACTATGAAAATAAATGTAAAATTCATAACCATGGTATTGTGCACCGCATTATGCATTCATTCAGTCGGAGCCTCCTCCCCTACCTTGCGTGCAGAGGATTCTGTTCCATCAAAAAGTCCGGTATCTACTGCATCGGCTATCCGTACATCGCTTAAGTACTCGGGAGACACCATTCAAGTTGGTGATCATGCATACCGAACAATCCGAAAAAACGAGAAAAACCAATATGAAACGATCATATATGGAAGTGGGAAAATATCTGCAACTAACTTCAATGTTTCTGGGAATCTTATTATCGAAGATGGTATCAAAGAGATTGCGGATCATGTGTTTGATTCCTGCAAAATGAAACGTGTTAAACTCCCAAATACATTACAAAAAATAGGTAAATATGCTTTTAGGCTTTGTACCAATCTTAAGGAGATAACCATTCCCAATAGTGTCACGTTCATTGGTAAAGATATTCTCTCGGACTGTTCTAATCTTCGAAAAATAGTGAATCATTCGACTGTTTCCGTTCCGTCTCCTAGAAAAATAAGAGTATCCTATATGGGATATGACTATATCGTTCAAGGAAAGAAAGTTCAAACGATTACTCCCAACTCTGAGATCGTTGGTTCGCCTAAAAAGATGAAGATGACCCTTATACCAAACAACGGAATAATCAAGGGGAAAAATATTCAAACACATACTTTTGGCAAGAATCCAACACTTCCCAAAGCTTCAAAAAAAGGATATGCCTTTATCGGTTGGAGTGAGAAGAAATACCAATCCAATGGAATATCTAAATTGTGGAGAGATGGAAATTCTCACGCAATTGACCAAAAGAGATACGCTCAATTTGCAAAAGTTTCGATCAAAGGCGGAAAGAAGTCGGTTAGAATTCAGTGTTCTAATTTTAACGCATCCGAGTTTATTGTTTATTATTCAACGAAAAAGAATCGAAGTGATGAAAAGAGCTTTGGCATATATGAGCACAATAAAAAGCTCCAGGCACTTACTCCTGAGGGATATAGCCATAAAAGAATATCCTTGAAAGGAACGACAAAGCATTTCAAAAAACATCCGGAAAAGAGCTATATAGATGTTACAATTCCGAAACTTGAGTCCAAGAAAAAGTATTACATCCGGCTAAAATACTGGGATATTTATGGAAGTGAGGATGATAACACAACCTTTGGGGAAAGCAATTTCTTTGGAGACAATTCTGTAAAAACAAAATAAAATCATGTAAAACTAGAATAAAAAAACGACCGTAAGTTTTCAGCTTATGGTCGTTTTTTTAGATCTTTTATCACTCTTTCTATTGTTTCGATTGTTCCGGATTCATGTGTGTAAGCGCGTTGTCTAAAAGTTGTTTCAGTTCGAATAACTCCTCATCCGGCAGATCGATGCACCCCTGCATGGATGCGTGTACATGAATCGCCTTGTCCTTTAGCGCTTCTCCTGTTTTAGTTAGTGAAAGAAAGAGTTTTCGCTCGTTGCCGCTTAGACGTTCTCGTTTGAGATAGCCCTGGTTTTCTAGGCGTTTGAGAAGGGGGGTCAGGGTACCGGAATCGAGATGTACGATCTTTCCCAGCTCACCTTCCGTCATTCCGCCATGTTCCCAGAAAACCATCATGACCACGTATTGCGTATAGGTCAGACCTAGATCCTGAAGCGGCTTTCTGTATTTTTTTACAATCTCTTTCGAGCAAGCATATAGAGAAAAACAGAGCTGATTCCCGAGACGGATACAGTCGTATTTGCTTTTGCTTGCAGTCGGTGTGTTTTTCATCACAAATTCTTCCTCGTAAACACTGTCGCGTCCTTTAATTGATGTTCGCCGGGCTTGCCTCGCACGTAGAATGACTCCTTCTGGACGGCGATTCCTGCCTCGGACAGGCCTTTTTTGATCAGATCGATTGCATGCTTCGAAAGCCAGGAAGTGGAGAATACGACAGCTTTCTTTGCGTCTTCTTTCTTCAAGGTTTTCAGATATTCTTTCAGCTTGTTGTCAATACCGTAAGCATACAGTGCGCCGCCGATGAACAAAACGTCAACCGGTTCGGTAATGGCGGCGTCGTTCTGATCCACGGATATGGCCGTAACATCTGCGGCTTTTGCGATTGCATCGGCCACCTGTTTTGTATTTCCCGAACGGGAATAGTATCGGACTGCAATATTCATAATGATTCTCCGTTTCTATTTTGTGATAAATGTTCAGGGGATTTTGTTTATTCACCAAGCATTTCGATCATGTAATTCTCTATACCAATCTGCTCGATCAGGGAAAGATGCTCTTTGACCCAATTATAATGATCCTGCTCATCCAGAATAAATTCCTCAAACATGTGTTTGGTTACATAGTCGTCGTCAAACATAGCAAGACTCTTGCTCATCATGGGAAGTGCCTCAGCACTTTCTTTGCAATCGTATTCAAGCATCTCCTTGATATCAGTGATCACAGGGTACTCCTTGATGGCAACGACAGGTGTTTCGCCCAGTTCAATAAGACGAGCGTTGACCTTCTTTGCTTCCTCCCACTCTTCATCGGATTCAGCCATGATCTTATCGCCAAGCTTGTTCAAACCACGATTTTTCATTAACTGAGCGTGGATAGCATGTTGTTGAGAGTTACCAAACCAGCCTTTTGCAAATTCTTTTAACAGTTCTACTTTTGTCATGATTCTTGCCTCCAATTCATAATTTATTGTGTGTTATTTTATTGTGCACAATCTTTAGTTCTATACTAACATACCTGACTATTTTTTTCAATCAAAAATCAAGGTGCAATCTCTCATGATGAGAAATTACGCCTTGATTCTATCACTACACTCGTATTGCTTCGTTCTTTTTCGATTGGTTTGTTTTTTTTCAGCAAGCAGCCGGTCACATTGGCGTGAAACGGTTCCGATGATACAACGGTGTTATCCATTTTATGATATCAGGATTGAACCTTGTTGTCAATCGTTGGGAATTGATGAAAATCGCCTATTTCAACGATAAAATGCGTTTACACCAGGGGATATTTGGGATATAATAGATGTAACGGATCCGAACAGGATGGAAAGCGAGGTATGATATGTACAATAAGCAAGAATGGCTGGATAAAATTGATCAGGTAATCGACCGAGGCCCCTTCAAAGATGACTGGGGATCCTTGTCAAAATACCGTGTTCCCGAGTGGTTTCAAGATGCGAAATTTGGTATTTTTATACATTGGGGGTTATACAGTGTACCCGCTTTTGCCAATGAATGGTATTCCAGGAATATGTACATAAAGGGTAGTGAAGAATACGAACATCACAGAAAGACTTATGGCGATCATAAGGACTTTGGATACAAGGATTTTATCCCTATGTTTCAGGCGGAAAAATTTGATCCGGATGAGTGGGTGAATCTTTTTAAGGAGGCAGGTGCCAAATACATCGTTCCGGTAGCAGAGCATCACGATGGGTTTCAGATGTATGACAGTGAGATCTCAAAGTGGAACGCGAGGAACATGGGACCCCACAGGAACATAATTAAAGAGCTTGAGGATGCGGCTAAGAAATATGACCTGGTCGGTGGCGCGTCCTCTCACCGGATCGAGCATTGGTTTTTTATGGGGCACGGAAGGGAATTTGACAGCGATATTACAGAGGAAGAAAAAGAAGGGGATTTTTATTGGCCGGCCAATCGAGAACCGGATCATCACGATCTTTTCAGTAAGCCAACGCCAACCCGGGATTTTTTAGAAGACTGGATGATAAGAACGTGTGAATTGATTGAAAAATATCATATCCGGATCTTATATTTTGACTGGTGGATCCAGCACTCATCCGCAAAGCCTTATCTGAAAAAAATTGCGGCTTTTTACTACAATCTCGCCAACGAATGGGGAGAGGAAGTTGTGATCTGTTATAAACACGATGCTTTTATGTTTGGTACCGCGTTGGTGGATGTTGAAAGAGGACAGTTTTCGGATGTTAAGCCTTTTTATTGGCAGACCGATACTGCGATCGCGAAGAATTCGTGGTGTTATACCGAGAATAATGAATTCAAAAAAGCAAAGGACATCCTCTGTGATCTGGTAGATATTGTCAGCAAAAATGGCAATCTTCTTTTGAATGTGGGACCTAGGGCAGATGGAACGATCACTGAGGAAGATCAGGCAGTCTTGTTAGAGATTGGGGAATGGCTAAAAACAAATGGAGAGGCCATCTATGGTTCCAGGACGTGGCGATTTTCGTGGGAAGGTCCTACGAAAATCCAAGAGGGACAGTTTACAGACAGCAAAGATAAAGTATTTACGTCAGAAGATTTTCGATTTACGGTAAAAGGGGATTCGGTTTATGTGTTTGCGCTAAACTACCCGGATACAGGAAAGATCACCATTCAAACATTGGGGGTAAGCGATGCGTCAAAGCTGCCGACCTTCTGTGGGATCATTGACAGCATCGATGTGCTGGGATTTGATGAAGTGCCCCAATGGCAAAGAGATGAAAAAGGGCTTCACATCACCACAAAAGATGTACACTCAGATAAGCCGGTGGTTTTCAGGGTCAAAATGGTCTAAGGATAGTTTGACTGAGGGAATGGGAGAGGAAGGAAAAGTTGTCGAGAACCGGGATCCGGGGTTAACCGTCTCTTGTATTGCATCGGATTCAATGGTATAATAAAGAAGGATCAACGCATACCGGAAAAAAGTACTCGCAGGGGGAAATGCTGGGTTTTCCAAGAACAGGAGGTGTGTCATGACCGAAGGATTTTATGAAACATATGTTTGTGGACATATCCCATCGGGATTGCCTGGAGGATTCTTTATCTATGAGGCGGGTGGAGATGAGAAGATCCTGTTTGCTGAATTAAATGTTGTAAACATGTACGGCTGCGAAACGTATGATGAGTTCCTGGATTTTGTAGGAGGGTCTTTTAAGGGGATGGTGTATCCCGACGATCTTGATCATATACAAAATGAGATCCAGGTGCAAACCATGTATGGCAACCAACGACACGATTACGTCCGATACAGAATTATTACAAAACAGGGGAAAGTGCGTTATGTCGAGGATTTTGGACATTTGCTTCACCGAAAGAACGGGAAGAGTTTCTACTATGTCTTTATTGTGGATGTGGACCGTAATGAATTCTACAACCGGAAACGAAAGTCTGTGGCGGAAGAAGAAATTCTTTCAGAGAGTCATAACACCGATTCACTGACCGGCTTATGCAATATGTCCAGCTTTTATCAGAAGACCTATCAGATCATGTCCTCGTTTCATAGCAATCAGAACGGGATGACCATTATCCATTTTGATATTCCGAATTTCAAACTGTATAATGAGAGTCATGGATTTAAGCAGGGAGATGAACTGCTGCGTGAACTTGCAAGGACGATTCGCGAAGTATTTTCCGATGGTATTTCTGCGCGCTTTTCCAATGACCATTTCTTCGTTTTTGACTATATCAATCAAAGTGATATCCTTAATAAAGTTGAAACCGTTTATAATCGCATGCTTACATCGAAAGACGTCGATAAAAGAGTGAGGGTCAAGGTGGGGATCTATTATTGCAACGAACGAAATCCGGAGGTGGGAATTGCCTGCGATCATGCCCGTCTTGCTTGTAACAGCATAAAAAGACGTCACGATGTATATTACTGCGTATATGATGAAATTCTTCGTGACAGCCTTCGCCGACAGCAATTTGTGATCGACCACATTGATGAGGCCATTCAAAACGAATATATTAAGGTCTATTATCAGCCGGTTATTCGAGTAAAAACCCAAAAGATCTGTGGTTATGAAGCGTTGGTAAGATGGTGTGATCCAAACATTGGTCTGATTTCTCCCGCTCAATTTATTGATACACTGGAACAATTTCATCTGATCCATCTGGTAGACAAATATGTGATAAAACAGGTCTGTGAGGACTATAAGCAACTTGCGGAAAAAGGCGAACCCTTGGTTCCGGTTTCTGTGAACATTTCACGCCTTGATTTTGAACTTTGTGATATTTTCGGATATATTGAGGAGGTTTGCGCCCAATTCGATGTTCCGAGAAATATGCTAGATATCGAGATAACCGAAAGTGTCCTGAATGACAATGTCGGCCATATCAAAGGTGAATGTGAAAAGATGAAATCCCTCGGTTATCAAATCTGGTTAGATGATTTCGGAAGCGGATATTCCTCCCTTAACTCGATGACGGATTATGATTTTGATGTGTTAAAGTTGGATCTGGTTTTTCTTCGAAATTTGGACAGCAATCCCAAAACCGGGACCTTGATCACTCACATTATTAACGGCGCTCGCAGTTTAGGTCTTGAGCCTCTCTGTGAAGGGGTGGAAACCGCCCAGCATTATGAGTTCTTAAAAAAAGCAGGATGTGAACGGGCCCAGGGATATTATTTTGGAAGGCCGATGCCCTTGGATGAATCCAGGGCTTATACGAAGGGTAAGGGGCTTGAATGGGAGCAGCTGTAAAAGTGGCTTTGGAAAAGTGGTGGGGAGATTGGGAAAAGAGAAATATAAGTTTACGTATTAACTGTAAATATCGTATCCGTATCAAATGGAACAGTGGATCATGGAGAAAGAAAAGAGTTTTGTCAGGAGGCGAAATTTGTGCAGAAGATCCGTTGCGTGGTTGAAAGAATCACATATCAGAATCCAGAAAACGGATATTCCGTTCTAAAATGCCTAGTAAAGGGTTACAGCGAACTTGTTCCTGTTATAGGAAATATGATCGATGCCAATGTGGGATCGGTACTTGTGTGTGAGGGAAACTGGAAAGTAGATGCCAAGTACGGCAGACAGTTTGTGGCGGAGAACTGGGAAGAAACCCTTCCTGCCACGGTTTATGGTATGGAGAAGTATCTTGGATCCGGTCTGATCAAAGGAGTTGGGCCGAAGTTTGCCAAAAAGATCGTACAAAAATACGGAACCGATACATTTGACGTGATCGAGGATCATGTTAATAGCTTAATGGAGATCGAAGGCATTGGGAAAAAGCGGGTGCAGATGATCGCTGAGTCCTGGGAGAAGCAGAAGGAAATAAAAAATATCATGCTTTTTTTGCAAGAACATCAGGTATCCACATCCTATGCGGCCAAGATCTACAAGGAATACGGGAATGACAGCATTTCTGTGATGAAGGAGAATCCATATAAACTGGCAGATGATATTTGGGGGATCGGGTTTCGAACCGCTGACCAGATTGCCGCAAAGCTGGGATTTGAGAAAGAATCCTATGTAAGGATAAGAAGCGGGCTGATGTATACCCTTTCGGAACTTTCCAATGAAGGACATGTGTATGCGGAAAAAGGACAGCTTGTCCATAAGGCCTCCGAACTTTTGGAGGCGTCCCCGGAAATCGTGGTTATGACGATGGATGACATGCTTTCTAATAAAGAGCTGATCCTTGAAAAGGATATTACGAAAACCGACGAAGAGGGGAATGATGTTCCGGCGATCTATCTTCCTCCTTTTTATTATGCAGAGATCGGAGTGGCTGGAAAATTAAAAAAACTGGCATCTTCTCCGGCAGAAGATAAGCTGTATACCCAAGTCATGGAGGCAAGAAAGACCACAGGGAAGGAAGATCTGTCTGTGGATATCCGTGCCATACAGGATGTAACGGGGATGGAATACGATGAGATTCAGGCCAAAGCCATAAGAGAAGCAGCCACCGCAAAGGTGATGGTTTTAACCGGAGGACCTGGTACGGGAAAGACGACAACCACCCATGGGATCATTTTTGCTTATAAGGCATATGGGTTAAGGATTCTTCTTGCGGCGCCTACCGGAAGAGCCGCGAAGCGTATGACGGAGGCAACCGGTCTGGAAGCTAAGACGATTCACAGATTGCTGGAGTGTAAACCGCCGGAAGGATATCAGAAGAATGAAGAAAATCCGTTGGAGGCAGATGTGCTCATTGTAGATGAGTGTTCCATGATCGATATTGTTCTTATGAATTCTCTCCTGAAAGCCATTCCTTCTACCATGCGGCTGATTCTTGTAGGAGATATCGATCAACTGCCCTCGGTTGGAGCCGGAAATGTCCTCCGGGATATCATCGATTCCGGTACATTTCCTGTTGTCAGACTTACCAGGATCTTTCGACAGGCCATGGAAAGCCGCATCATTCGAAATGCCCATCGGATCAATGAGGGAAAGCTTCCGGATATTACCAATGGGAAAAATACAGATTTCTTTTTTATGGAGAACGAAGAGGCTGAGGCGGTAGTTTCACAGATCGTGAAACTGGTGAAAGTGAATCTCCCCAATTATTATCATGTGGATCCTTCTCAGATTCAGGTTCTTACCCCGATGCAGAGAGGGGTTGTGGGGGCGACTAATTTAAATATGTCGTTACAGGAAGCGCTAAATCCTGAACGACAGGAAGTCTTTGTACGAGGTCGGGGGAAGGTGGTCGTGCCCAAAGAATGCTTAAGGCGCAGTGGATTTTCCTATCGTGCCAACGATAAGGTCATGCAGATTAAAAATAATTATGATAAAGAGGTTTTTAACGGAGATATTGGTAGGATCGAATCAGTGAATGAAGCAGATCGAACTTTGATGGTGCAATTTGATGGACGGAGCATTGAATATGACGTAACGGAGATGGATGAACTGGTTCATGCGTATGCCACTACGATCCATAAGGCCCAAGGGTCGGAATATCCCATTGTGGTCATGCCAATTCTTATGAATCACTATGTCATGCTGCAGCGAAATTTGATCTATACCGGGATCACCAGAGCTAAGAAGATTCTTGTTATGGTGGGAACCCGAAAGGCGTTATCCTATGCTGTCCGCAATGTAACGGTAACAAAAAGAAATACGTTATTGAAGGAACGTTTGGAAGCATTCTCTCTGTAAAATGAAAGATGTAAAATGAAAGATGTAAAATCACAAAGTGTAAAATTACAAAATGTCGCACGATTCATCTGGATTATCTTCGATAATTTGAGACTCAGATGATTCGTGCGACATGAATGAAAAGCGTACTTTATTCTACATAGTTAGATTTAGTTATCAGTTACTGTGTTTGATCATTTTATTGATTGCTTCAATATCGATACCGACAAAGTCTGCAATTTCTTTCGCAGATTTACCATTCGATATCATTTGTTGAATGAACTGAGATTGCCCCTGCCTTTCCAGGTAGGGGCGAAATATCTTTGATCCCAATATCATTTCATACCTTGGGATGAATAAATTTCTACATCGTTTGGTAGTTTGTTTTTTTAGGCAAACCGCTTTTCTTCAAAAGTTTTTTATACTTATTTTTGCAAGAGGCGTACATTCTTACCTTAACTTTGCCTTTGGTACCGGTGAATGCATTCTTTCCGACCAAAGCAAGTTTTTTTGTCTTAAATAGAATCGTCCGTATTTTTTTGCACCCTGCAAAGGCTTTTGCTTTTATGGATCGGACATTCTTTCCAATGGTAAGTTTCTTTAGTTTATTCTTCTTTTTTAGGATCTTTTTACCAATGGAATCTACCGAATATCTGCAGTCTTTCATGGTGACTGTAGCAGGGATGTTCAGAGACGTTTTCTTGGTTTTGACTTTGATCACCCTTACTTTTTTATCCGAGATAACTTTGTATGTAATATTATGAAGGGTAAACGTAGATCCAACTTTCATTCCGGTCAGAGAGGTATCTGAATTGTCGTTATTTTCCAAGTTGCTGTCATTCCCGGCATTACCGGAATTGTCACTGCCATTTGTGATTCCATTGTTTCCTGTATCCGATGTATTCCCGGTATTTCCGTTATTTTTGGAATTGTCGCTGCCATCTGTATTCCCGGTATTTCCACTATTCCCGTTATTTTCGGAATCGTTCGGATTGTCTTGAGGATCCGGATGGGAGATGTCCGGGGTGTCGGTTTTGGGATCTTTCGGATCCGTCTCCGTTATATCCGGGGTATCCACCTTGGAATCTTCAGAATCCGGGGATGTGATCTCCGGGATCTCCTGGTCGGTGATGAGATAGGTTGATCCCGCGTTGGTATCAAATGTTAGAACATCCTCGGTTGCTTCCTTCGGGGTGATCAACGTTTTTGCCGTGATATCATAAATTTTCTTACTTCCGATGCCGGAGTATTTCAGGCGGCATTCCTTACCGCTTCCGGAAAGAATGGATAATTCGGATAATTTACCATCGTTCCATTCCATATCCAGTTCAAAATTCCCTCTGGCCTTGATTCCCTGGATGCTTCCATTGGCCCAGACGGACGGAAGTGCAGCGAGGGGTTCGATCTCGTCTCCCTGGCTTTGTAAGAGCATCTCAGTCATACCGGAAGTGGCGCCAAAATTTCCATCAATCTGGAAGGGGGCGTGGGTGTCAAAAAGATTGGTAAGGGTCGAACCTTTCAGCTGCTCTGCCAGAAGTTTTTGGGCTCTGTCTCCGTCTCTTAAACGGGCCCACATATTTACTTTCCAGGCTTTGCTCCAGCCGGTGCCTCCGTCTCCGCGTTTTTCAAGAGTAACCTTAGCAGCCTCGATCATCTCGTCGTCTTCGCTGCTTCTTCCGGCTACTACATACGTTCCCGGGTGCAGGACAAAGAGTTGATTTTGATGTCTGTGATCGTCGTAGTTCTTGATCTCAAGCGTTGTTTCATCCTTCCATTCGCCGAACTGACCACCAAGACGGTCGGCCTTTGGCATATAGAGTCTTTCCTGAGCGGACTGGATCTCCTTAACTTCATCGGATGATTCCTCCCCCAGAACCTTTGCCGCTTTTTGTACTTCTTCGAACAATTCCCATATGATCGCCTGGTCGCTGGTACATCCCAAGGAAAATGTTCCGTGTTCCGGAGAGTAAGAAGGGTTGGCCACTAACGTATTGTCTCTCTCATCTAACCACAGGTTATCCACCCAGAACAAGGCAGCTTGCAGCATGGTGTCATAGTTACTTGCAAGGAATTCCTCGTCCTCATTAAAGGCATATTTTTCCCAAATATCCTGGCACATCCATGCGGCAGCGGCAGGAAAATAAAACGCGGTTGTATACGTGCTGGGATTTGTATTTCCCCAAATATTATTTTCATGGTGGATCACCCATCCACGCACATCGGATCCGTCTTGCTTGCAATAGTATTTTTTGGCGGTGACTTTGCCTTTTTCAACCAGGCTGTTAATATAGTCAATATCGGTTTCGTGACATTCAGTTAGATTCGTTTGCTCCGCCAACCAGTAATTCATTTGCAGGTTAATGTTGGTATGATAATCGGAATTCCACATAGGGGAAAGTCCCTGAGCCCAAATTCCCTGAAGATTGGCCGGAAGTTTGGAATTTTCTCGGGAACTGGAGATCAGAAGATATCTTCCGTATTGATAGAACAAGATCTCCAAATAGCGATCTTCGTCCGCCGTATTGGATTCACCGTAATCCTTCAATAAGTCATCCGTCATTTTATCGCTGGAAGGAACATCGTTGATGGAGAATTTTACCCGGTCAAACAGGCTTTTATAATCCTGAATGTGCTCGCTTCGAATTTGATCAAATCCCTTGGTTACAGCAGTTTGAATGGCTGATTCCACTTCCGTAAGGGGATCCTCCGATGTAAAATAATGATAAGTGGTTCCGAAATCCGCTTGATAATTGGTGGCTGCGCTCATGTATACAACAATGGAATCCGCGTTTTTTACTGACAGGGTAGAAGAATCGATTGCTTCGATGCTTCCTCCTTCAGCCAGGATCTTAATCTGCTTTGCAAATCTAAGACCGTCTTCTTCCTGATCCAACGGTTGTCCTGTCAGGGTAATGGTAGCGTTGGCCTCATCCACGACGATTTCCTTTTGTGTTTGCTCGGAATCGAGATAAATATCCCTGGTTAATCCGTTTTTCTTATCCGATGTCAGTTTAATGGCCATAACATTGGAAGGATTGTTCATAAAATATTCCCGGTCATAGGTTGCGCCGTCCAGGGTATAATGAACGCTTTGTACGGCGTGATCAATATCGGAAGTTCTAAGATAACTGTTATAGGGGCAATCCTTGGCGCTGGCCCCGTCAACGATAATATCGGTAAGCTGGAACGCACCGTTATTTCCATCCAGATTTTTATGCATCACGACTTGATAATACTCAAATACGCCAGGGGTCTGAACTTCAAATTCTTTCGATTCTTTACGATCCTCAAACGTTACATCATCCTGCTGATCGATCTCAACAAAATTCTCCCCATCCGTGGATCCGTAAAGGGTCCAGCTTTTCGGATCTCTACCGCTTTCATCATTGCCGGAGACAAAGGTATATTTATGTATTTCGATTTCTTTGTTGTATCTCCATGTGATGGTTGCCTCCCGATTGAAACCAAATCCCGTAAACCATTTGGTGGAGGGATCATCGTCAAAAAGGGATTTTGTTCGCTCGGATGGATTGCTTCCGGTATTGGCATTGCTTTTTATGGAAATCACCTTTGCTCCTGCATAAGCGGGATCTTCCATCACAATATTGCCAAGGGTCTGATAGGAGCCAAAATGATTTTTCTCCCCTTTTAACAGATTTAGATTCTTTATGAAGTCGGAGTCTTGTGTAAGATCTAAATAGTCCGCTGAAATAATTTCGCCACTTTCTGTCTCAACATAAGCCGCGCTGTTTTTGGAAAAATCACTTACCATATTTTGAAGGGCTTCCCTACATTTTTGAAGGGCTTCGTGTATCGTCTCAGCAGATTTGTCATTGGATCCTCCGTCGTATTCTTCGTCGGATCCCGGGCCGCCGGACCAAATGCTTTCTTCGTTCACCTGTATGATATCTTTCTCAACGCCGCCGTACACCATTGCTCCCATGCGACCATTTCCAATGGGAAGTGCTTCGGATTCCCAGTCTGTAGCTGGTTCGTCGTATTTTAATTGCAAAGTGGGTTGTTCTTTTGTTTTTGCATTTACGTTACGCATCGTGTCTCCTTTCCCGATCACATTGTAGTTTGTGATGCCTGTAAATACCAGTACGAATGCCATAAACAAGGTGAAGATCTTTTTTGTGAAACATTTTAATTTTTCAACCATAATCCAAGACTCCTTTTTCTCTTACATCCTCAAGTTTCCCAATTGCTCCGTTTCGTTCCGAGACTCTCGCAATTCTGAAACATTCAGAATTCGCCAATTTCCTTCCTTCGCAAGCAAATTGCTACTTCCTCATGTTTCGCGGGTACCAAGGTTAAAATCCTCATGCAAGGAAGCTTGATTTGGATTTTATACCTACTGACACTTTTATCATACGCTTGATTTATTTAAGTTTTTATAGTAATATTGGACATAAATAGGGAGGATGTGTCGCATCATCGACAATAGAGGGATTTCAATTGAAAGGATGAATGTATGAATTCGAATTATACCTTTGTTTTTGAAGACGCTACGATCAATACGTTAATGATCAGCTACCGGAAATTTACGGAACCGGTATCCGTCCACACCCATGGGAGGGATACTTATGAAATCCACTATGTAACCGAGGGGAATGGAAGTGTGGTCTTAGGGGGAAAGACTTACCCTGTTAAAAAAGGAGTATTTTATCTTGCAGGACCCAACGCGGAGCATGAACAGACCCCTTTTACCCATGATTCGGTTACGGAATTCGGGTGCTTTTTTCACATTAAAAAATCTTCCTCCCAAACCCCCTTGCTGGATATTTTAAACCGTCATAAAACGTTTATAACAAAGTCCAGTCGGGAAATGGACCGGATCGTATACGGTATTTTATATGAACAAGACCAACACATGCACGCGTCCGATCGAAAAATAACCCTGCTTCTTGAGGAGCTTTTGATCGAATGCATTCGCATGATGGCGCCCCAGTTCCATCATCACAGGGGGATGTTCAAGCCTGTACCGGAGAATAATTTTCATAAAAGCAACCTGACCCAGCAAAACATCAACCTGATCGTGGATGAAATCTTTCTTCTGGAATATGCAACCATTACGCTGGATGATCTTGCGGATATCATTGGCCTTAGCAATCGTCAGACCCAGCGTTTTCTGCAAAAATACTACAACAAATCATTTTTGGAAAAAAGACTGGAAGCACGCATGTCGGCGGCAAAGACTTTTTTGAAACGGAGCGACATGTCGATCACCCAGATCAGTGAAAAGATTGGATATTCGTCCATTGAGCATTTTTCTGCTGTTTTTAAGAAAATATATGGAATCAGCCCGTCGGAATATCGGAAAAATTCTTTGATATAGTTTCCGTTCGTGGTATAATAATCTTGTATTTGAATGTGACATTGAACTAGACATCTTATTTCGGCTATCAAAGGGTTTATGATTGGAATACGATTAAGGATAACGTAGAGAAATATGAGAGAAGAAGTTATTAAGGGATTGAAAGTATTCAAAGAAAAATTTGGGGACAAAGGGGATATAAGAGCCTATTTTGCGCCTGGCAGAGTGAATTTGATCGGTGAACATACAGACTATAACGGGGGGCATGTTTTTCCATGTGCACTTACCATCGGCACATATGGTATCGCAAGAAGAAGAGAGGACGATAAACTTAGATTCTATTCTTTAAACTTTGAGGAAGCCGGCGTGATCGAATCCTCCGTGCGAAATCTAAAGAAGGAAGAAAGGGATCAATGGGCGAACTATCCCAAGGGGGTGATCTGGGCACTTCTGGAAGAAGGGCATGAGATCGCATACGGTTTTGACGTTGTATTTTATGGAACAATTCCCAATGGCTCGGGGTTATCATCATCTGCAAGCTTAGAGGTTTTGACCGGTTTGATCTGCGGGGATTTGTTTCATATTCCTATGGATGGGATTCAGAATGCCCTGATCGGACAAAAAGCAGAAAATGAATTTATCGGTGTGAATTGTGGTATTATGGATCAGTTTGCAATTGCGATGGGAAAGAAGGAACGTGGTATTTTTCTTGATACGGGAGATCTTTCCTATTCCTACGTACCGGTTGTACTGGAGGATGCGAAGATCGTGATCATGAATACCAATAAAAAGCGAGGTCTGGGTGATTCCAAATACAACGAACGAAGAAGCGAGTGTGAAATGGCCCTTGCGGAGCTGCAAACGGTGGTGGATGTTACAAGCCTTGGAGAATTATCAGAAAGTCAGTTTGAACGGTACAAATCATCCATTCAGGATCCGGTTCGAGAAAAGAGGGCGCGACATGCCGTTTATGAAAATCAGCGAACCATAAAGGCGGTCCAGGCTCTTAATAACCATGATCTTGAAGCGTTTGGACGGCTAATGATCGAAAGTCATAAGTCCTTACGGGATGATTATGAAGTTACTGGAATGGAACTTGATACGATTGTCGAGGAAGCTCTTAAACAGGAAGGTGTGATCGGTGCCCGTATGACAGGGGCCGGATTTGGTGGCTGTGGCATTGCGATTGTAAAGACGGATCAAGTGACTCATTTCATCCACCATGTTGGCAAGGCATATCAAGAAAAAGTCGGATATGATGCGGATTTTTATGTGGTAGAAATCGGCGGGGGACCCAAGAGGATCGATGTCTAGATGAAAGCAAGGAAGAATGAATGAGCGGACCTTGATCTTTGTAGGAGCTTGATCATCGGGAAAGGATCGGATATGTTGTTTGGTAAGAAAAAGGAGAAACCGAAATATGACGCGAATTATGACACAACCGGAAAGATGGCCGTGCTAAGATGCTCCATCTGTAACGGGGAGCAGGTGGCCGGCTTTAAAGATCCGGTGACTGGATCGTTTGATGAGATCGCCTTGATCCGAAGCGAGGCGGAACTAAACGAATTTCTAAGATTCTACGGCGTGGATGAGATCCATAAAGAATATTGAAAAAAATGGAGATGAAGCTTATGAGCAAGGTGTTTGTTATTCCGGATGTCCATCTGAAACCGTGGATGTTTGATGTGGCAACGGATCAGATTGAGGCAGGCGATTACGATCGGATCGTGATGCTGGGGGATCTGGTGGATGATTGGAATCACGAAAAGGATTTCGATCTTTATACAGAGACCTTTCACAGAACCTATGAATTTTTAAAGAAATACCCGGATACGATCTATTGCATCGGAAATCATGACATAAGCTATTTGTATCAGGCCTACGAAACCGGTTATTCTCCCGATGCCAGGGACCTTGTTGTCGAGGGTATGAATCACATTTTTAATATGCTTCCGGAAGGAAATTCTGCGTTTATCCATCGGATCGATCAAGTGCTCTTTAGCCATGCCGGTCTTACCGAGCAGTTTGTCAGAAGATGTTTTGGCGGCGGACCCATCCTTGAGATCGATGAAATGATCGCGCGTATCAACCAATTTCAGCAGGATCGGATCTGGAGAGATGATTCCGTCGTATGGGCTCGCCCTCAATATGGATCCTTGCGTATGTATCCGGTGTATTGGATGCAGGTGGTAGGGCATACGCCGGTGGAAGCACCTTTGTCAGACAATCATGGAAAGCTCCTTACCTTGGATACTTTTTCCACATATGAAGATGGGAAACCGATCGGAAACGAAAAGTTTGTATGGGTGGATACCCAAACAGAAGAATGGGGAATCATAGACGACCGTCAATGACACAGAGCCATGATTCATACAAAGGTACTATGAATCGTGAGGGGAGACAAATGACATGAATGGCTATACCACAGGAGATTTGCTTTTGATCTATGGATTTTTAGCACTTCTTATGCTCATAGGGATTTTATTTCTGCTTCAAAGCTGGTTTTACAGGATCGGATTTTACAAAACATACACTTTGCATGCGACGGCCAAAGTGAAGGGGCATATGGGAAGCCGGTTAAAAACGCCGATCTATTCTTACGAAACCCGGCTGGATGGAGAACGTGTGATCCTAACCGAGCAATCCAGCATCGGTGTCCCCTTTTATAGTCCGGAAGATGGGGATGTGGTAGATGTATACATTCACCCGGATCCGGATAAAATTGTTTCCCTATCCTTCCCGCCGAACACGAAGTCAAGGTGCTTTGTTTGCGAGAAGAGAGCCCATGCGATCGCGAAATTTGACTTTGGATTTGGGTTGTCCTTCTTCTTGGGAGGATTGTTTGGGATCATAATGTTTACCATCGGCTAAAAATTCATGTAATTGGATCAATCGCGAGGTGAGAAATTTGCATACGATAAAATTGAGAATTGAAAAAGAAGAGGATCTATACAACGGATTTGATCCCGAAGATGATCTGCTAAGTGAAGATGTGAAAAACTATATCATCGGTCAGTTATCCGATCGAACGTTAGGAGACGCAGTTGAGATCCGTGTTATGTCCTCCGAAACCATTGACAAAGCCAGGATTGAACGTGCCTTTCAAAGGTGGATATCAGACGGAGAAAGGACGGTAAAAAAAGAGTATCAGAAGAATCTGTTCCAGCAGTTATGGATGTTTGGAATCGGAGTTCTATTCATCGTACTCAGTCTGGCATTCGAGAATAAAGTGGGTGCGGTATGGTACACGGTGCTTTCCACGATTGGTGCATTTTCCATGTGGGAGGCAGCGGGAATCTGGATTATTCAAAATCCAAAACTCCGGATGCGAAAAAAGATGACAAGAACAATAAAAGAGAATACTACGGTGATCCTAGATCCTAGTACCCCGAATATTAATTAACTGGCACATTCACTTGTCTGATTGCCCATATGCTTCGTTGTTGTCAGTCGCCGTAGCCCGCTACGACTCCCTCCACCGCCTTGCATATGAACAATCATTCTGCGTAAATGTACCAGAAATTAATTATTCGGTGTACTA
>CALGGT010000046.1 GCA_937915825.1 uncultured Eubacterium sp. | reverse complement strand
GGTCGGCGGCTTTCAGGGTGCGGGGCTCGTCGCCCTCGGGGAGCACAATGCGCTGGCGGTTGGCCTGCGCGTTGGCAATGATTTCTTGCATTAGGTTCATGTTGAATCGTTTATTTGTTGGTTGAATTGTTGTACTTTGGATCGGGGCCTTCGACAGGCTCAGGCGCCCTTGGCCGATGTAAAGGCGAAGGTCCCTGAGCTTGTCGAAGGGCCGTTATCATTTTAGGTTGCAAAGTTAGAAAGATTTTGGCTTGGTTTTGCAAATAATCATTTATTTTTGCAGCCTGAAACCGACAATCCCCATGCCCCATTACCTATACCCTTCATATCGGAATCCTTTTGTTGACACGCTCCAAGCCGCGGATACGGTGCAGGTTGCCGACGTCGTTGCCTGCGACAGCGTGGTGCCGAGTTTCCTCACCAAGGGCTTCGGGCGTGCCGTCACTCCTTTGCCTCGGGTGACTTACGATGTGCTGGAAGGCTGGAACTTGGTGCTGCTTGGAATCATCGTGCTTCTCATCGTGTTGAACAAACAGCTCTATCCGAGGCAGTTCCGTCAGGTGTTGGGCTTGCCGGGTGGAGTGGCGCACACCAACCAGTTGCTTCGCGAATGGTCGCCGATGCGCAGCTTTTTGGGAACGTCGTTCTTGTTGTCCTATTTGGTCACGGTGGCCTTGTTTTTGCAAAAATCGCTGGTGATTCTTTCGCACGACGTGCAGCAATACAACGGCTTGCGGCTGTTTGGCATCCTTTGTGGAGTGGTGGCCTTGTGGATTGCGCTCCGTTTCCTGACGCTGCGACTCGTCAGTTGGCTTTTCGGCGTGAAAGACGTGGCCGACCGCCAGATGGCCGTGCAGCTTTCCGTCTCGACCTATGCCTTGATCGCCCTGCTGCCCGTGGTGCTGCTGTTGCTTTACAACCCTTATTCCATGTTTGTCTGGATTGGCGCCGGAATCATTGCCGCAGCCGCACTCATGCGCTTCGTGATGGAGATTGTCGAAACCAGATTTTTCACAAAAACGCCCGCGTTTTATATTTTTTCGTATTTTTGCGCCCTCGAAATCGCACCGGTTGCAATGCTCCTGACAGCAGGCTTGCGCTACTTTGCTCACGGCTCTGTGTTCTAATGAGTTAAACATCTCGGATGTCATAGAAAAGAGTTATTATGGATACACTAAAATCCAATTGAAGAATGAAGATTAAGTCCATTTTGGTGTCTCAACCACAACCCGCAGACCTTTCCAAAACACCCTATGGTGACATGGCAAAAAAGTTTGGCGTGACCTTTACTTTCGAGAAATTCATCAAACTCGAAGACGTCACCGCGAGCGAACTTCGCAAGGAACACATCAAGCTGCCGGAATACACCGGCATCATCCTCACGAGCCGAAACGCCATCGACCATTTCTTCCGCGTCGCCAAGGAAATGCGTTATGCCGTCCCCGAGACCTTGAAGTATTTCTGCATCAACGAATCGACGGCGCTCTATCTGCAACGCTATGTGCAATACAGGAAGCGAAAGATCTTCTTCGGCAACCAGACCTTGAACGACCTGATCGAGATCATGAAGAAGCACAAGGACGAGAACTACCTCTATTGCTGTTCCGACATCAGTTCCGACACCACGATCGACTTGCTTTCCGCCGCGAAACTCAACTACACCAAGGCCGTGATGAGAACGTGATCTGGCAAAATATGGATATTACCAGAGATCTGCGGGCGAACCAGAAGACGCAGAAGCCGGTAACCATATGGTTTACAGGATTGTCCGGTTCCGGTAAGTCGACCTTGTCCAATGAGATCGAAAAACGACTTTTCGCAGAAGGAAAGCATACCATGTCCTTAGATGGTGACAATGTCCGGATGGGATTGAATAAGAACTTAGGATTTAAGGAACAGGATCGGATCGAGAACATCCGTCGTGTGGCGGAGGTTTGTAAATTAATGAACGATGCCGGCTTGATCGTAATGACGTCCTTTATTTCCCCGTTCCGCAGTGATCGTTTGAACTCCCGTGAGATCATCGGGGAGGGAAATTTTGTGGAAGTATATGTAAGCACGCCCATTGATGAATGTGAGAAGAGGGATGTAAAAGGACTTTATAAGAAGGCAAGAGCTGGTGAAATTCCTAACTTCTCGGGAATCAGCAGTCCGTACGAAGAACCTCAGAATCCGGAGATCACCATTGATACCACCGGAAAGAGCATTGAGGAAGCGGCGGATTATGTAATGGAGAAGATACGTCCGTATTTGTAAAAAGCGGATGAGAGGCAGATAAGAACGGAGATACCCATGGATTGGATGAGACAATTGGAAGTGTGTAAGGAAGTCGCGGTAGAAGCCGGGGAGAAGATCCTGGAGATCTACAACAAAGAAGAAGACTTCCAGGTGGAATACAAAGAAGGGCATATGCCTTTGACCATAGCGGATAAGGCTGCCAATCGAGTGATCGTGGATCGGTTGAAACAGGAGTTTCCGGAGATCAGTATTTTGTCGGAAGAGGAACAGGATGATAAAAGCAGATTGGACAATCCGTTGTGTTTTATCGTTGATCCTCTGGACGGAACCAAGGAATTCATCAAACGTAATGGACAATTTACCGTAAATATCGCCTTATCGGATCATACCGAAAGTGTGATGGGAGTGATCTACGTACCGGTTACCCGTGAGCTTTATTACGCGGCTAGAGGATATGGCGCTTACCGGGAGAAGATCGGAGAAGAAACCGAAAAACAAAAGTTGCATGTAACGGATGAAACCGAAATAGAGAAACTTCGCTTCGTAATGAGTTCCTCTCATGGAGATGAACGCATACAAAACATGATAGAAAAATATGGCATCAAGAATTTCGTGGCTATGGGAAGTTCTCTGAAAGGATGCGTAATTGCCAGGGGAGATGCGGAAGTGTATTACCGCTACAATCCTACCATGGAGTGGGATACCGCCGCCATGCAATGCATCGTGGAAGAGGCCGGTGCAATCTTTCGGCAGATGGATGACACCCCGATGCGGTACAATCGGGAAGACAGCCTGAATGCAAAAGGGTTTTACATCATCAACCGAAAGGAAAATCGTTTGTAAAGATTCAGTCGCGACAAGATTGAGAATGAGAAATCTTGCGCGACTTTTTTTATCCCTTTTTCCGGGGATAGAAAGGAAGATAAGATGGTTATTGGTGGAAAAAGTTTTCATAAGGGACACACCTATGTCATGGGTATTTTAAATGTTACGCCGGATTCATTCTTTGACGGAGGATCCTACCGGAAGAAAGAGGATCTAAGAAACAGGATCCGCCAGCTGGTAGAAGAAGGGTGTGACATCATTGACGTAGGAGGGGAATCCACCCGTCCGGGGTTTCAGAAGGTCGAAGCGGACGAGGAGATGGAGCGTGTGATCCCGGCGCTGGAAGAAATTCGAAACATGACAGATCTTCCCATTTCCGTGGATACGTATAAGGCGGAAGTGGCCAGAGAGGCGGTAAAAGCAGGAGCTTCTCTGATCAACAACGTAAAAGGATGTAAGGAGGATCCGGACATGCTGACTTTGATCGCAAAAACCGGTATAAAATACTGCCTGATGCATCACAGGAACGAGTCGGATTATAAGGATTTTCCCACAGAGATTCTAAGGGATCTGCAGGAGGCTTTACAAAGGGCTTTGTCCTATGGCGTAAAGCAGGAACAGATGATTGTGGATCCGGGCGTTGGTTTCGGAAAAACGGTGGAAGAGAATTTGTGGATCCTTCATCATTTGGAGGCGTTTCATTGCCTGGGGTATCCGTTGCTTTTGGGTGCCTCGAATAAATCCGTGATCGGAAAGAGTATGAACCTGCCGGTGGACCAGCGTTTGGAGGGAACTTTGGTCACCTCGGTGTTAGCTTGCGAGGCCGGGTATCTGATGGTTCGCGTTCATCAGGTTCGATCCAATAAAAGATGCATCGACTTTACAGAAAAGATCCTTCATAACGATTAAAAAGATGGAACGATTAAAAGGGTGGAATGATTAAAAGGGTGGAACGATAAAAAGGATGGACTGTTTAAAAGATTGGAGGGAGGCCCGTGGATTCTTACTACATCGCGGTGGATCTAAAATCCTTTTATGCCTCGGTGGAATGCGTGGATCTGGGCTTGGATCCCCTGGCTACCCATTTGGTAGTGGCCGATCCGACCCGAACGGAAAAAACCATATGCCTGGCCGTGACGCCGACGTTAAAGGCTTACGGGATTTCCGGTCGCGCCCGTCTCTTTGAGGTGGTGCAGCGGGTGAAAGAGGTAAATGGCATGCGCAGAGAAGCCGCCCCGAGGCGGGAATTTACCGGAACGTCTCATTTTCAAAACCAGTTGGAGCAAAATCCCTCGTTAAAGTTGGATTATCTGGTCATGCCTCCCAGAATGGCCCGTTACCTGGAAGTGAGCAATGGGATTTATCAGATTTATTTAAAATATGTGGCGAAAGAGGATATTTTGGTGTATTCCGTTGATGAGGTATTCATGGATGTAACCCATTATTTGAAAACCTATCAGATGACGCCGGAGGAGCTGGCGGAGAAGATCGTAATGGAAATCATGGAAAAGACCGGGATTGCTGCGACGGCGGGGATTGGAACCAATATGTATTTGGCAAAGATCGCCATGGATATCTGGGCCAAGCACCAGAAGCCGGATCCGGGAAAGGTTCGGATGGCCTCTCTCAATGAAAAAACTTACCGAAAATATCTGTGGAGTCATGAACCTTTAAGCGATTTTTGGCGGGTGGGACGCAAGACCCAGGAGAAGTTAAATCAAATCGGGATCCAGACCATGGGGGACATTGCCAGGTGCTCTCTGGGCGGACCCAATGAGTATTATAACGAGGATCTCCTCTTTCGTATGTTTGGGGTAAATGCCGAGCTGTTGATTGATCATGCCTGGGGGATCGAGCCCTGTCAAATGAAGGATGTGAAAGCTTATAAACCTAAGAGCAGTTCCCTAAGCCATGGACAGGTTTTGAAAGAGCCGTATAACGCGGAGAAAACCCGGTTGATCGTGAAGGAAATGACGGATGTTCTGTCTCTGGAACTGGTGGAGAAGAATCTGATCACCGACCAGTTGGTGCTGACCATCGGATACGACATCGAGAATATGTATGGAAATGGAAAAAAAGGATATGGGGGCGCGACCCAGATGGATCATTATGGAAGAAAAATCCCCAAACATGCCCATGGAACCATACATATGGATCACCCTACTTCGGCGGCAACGGCTATGGTGGAAAAAATCCTGGAATTATTTGACCGGATCATGGATTCGAAGCTTACGGCGCGGAGGATCAACATAACCGCGGACCATGTAAGAGAAAGAGAAGAGACTGGATTTCATCAGATCACTTTATTTGAAACCCAGGAGGAAGAACAGCGGCAAAGGGAACAAAAGGAGAATCAATTGCAGAAGGCTATGTTAGAGATCAAGAAGAAATATGGTTCCAACGCGGTTTTGAAAGGAATGAACCTGGAAGAGGGCGGCACCACCCGGGAAAGAAATGAACAGATCGGAGGGCATAGGGCATGAACAGATCGTATGAGGATATCCTTGATAAGGAGCGTCCTAAGTCCGGGCGGATTCCCATGAGCATGGAACAAAGGGCGGCACAGTTTTCCCCTTTTGACGCGTTAGAGGGGTATGAGGAATCCATACAGGAAACCGGAAGACAAACCAAAGAACCGGTGGAATTAATGGAAAGCGCCAGAGAGGAAATGGACCGGGTCATGGCAGCATTAAGAGAGTGCTGGCCACAGATGCCCCAGGTAAAGATTACCTATTTTCTAGCAGATGAGAAAAAGGAAGGAGGGGCTTATCTGGAGATTTTAGGAAAGGTCAAGAATCCCGGCGAGGTTCTGGACCGTCTGTATTTAACATCCGGAGAAATCATTCTGATTCAGGATATTGTAAAAATGGAGATCCTTTCGGAATAAAGAGAAATAAAGTAAGACTGGAGAGAAAAATTGTATGGAATTAGATATGACCAAAGGAAACCCTACGAGGCACATTCTAAAATTTATGCTGCCGCTTTTGTTAGGGAATTTATTTCAGCAGTTCTATAATATGGTGGATTCCATTGTGGTGGGAAAATACGTAGGCGCGAACGCGTTGGGCGCCGTGGGAACCTGTGGTTCCATGAACTTTTTATTGTTTTCTTTAAGTATGGGTCTGGCATCGGGGATCGGTGTGGTGATCTCTCAGTACTACGGTGGAAAAAGATACGAAGAGATCCGCTTTGGAATTGCCAATTCCGTGTATGTTCTGGGAGTGGTATCCCTGGTTGTCAGTATCTTAGGTGTCCTGCTGGCCCGACCGATCTTACAGATGATGCAGGTGCCGGCGGAAACGATCTTGCCGGATGCTACGATCTATCTGCAGATCACCAGCGGAGGCATGTTAGGCGTTGCCTTCTACAATGGAGTGTCTTCCATTCTTCGCGCCATCGGGGATTCCAGAACTCCCTTTATCTTTCTGATCCTTTCCTGTTTTATTAATATTGGATTGGATCTGGCTTTTGTCATCCTGTTTCACATGGGGGTTATGGGGGTTGCATTGGCGACGGTTATCGCGCAGTGGATCTCGGCGATTACCTGCATCCTCTACGCTTACTGGAAGTCGTCGTATTTTCATTTAAAAAGATCCGACTGGGTATATCGGGGAAAGATCATTGCCTCGTTCTTCCGATTGGGGATCCCCATTGCCATGCAAAGCTCCATGATCGCAATTTCCTGTGTGGCGCTGCAGCGGGTGGTAAATTCTTTCGGCGAGGTGATCATGGCTACCTTTACCATTACCAGCCGCGTGGAGATGATCATTCAACAGCCGTTCAGCTCCCTTTCCATGGCTCTTACCACCTATACGGGACAGAATGTGGGCGCCGGGAACAAGGAGCGGGTGCGGGAAGGAATGAAAAAGGCTACGATCATGACCTTGATCTTCAGCGTGGTGATGTTGGTGGTTATGCAGGTATTTGGAAAATCCATCGCCGGAATTTTCGTATCCAACCGGGAGGTCATTGCCTTAGGCGGAAAGACCCTGGGAATCACCAGCTTGTTTTACTTTGCCCTGGGAATGATCTATGCGCCCCGGGCGATCATGAATGGATACGGGGATGCCAGGTTTGCCCTGGTAAACGGCATTACCGAGGTGGCATGCCGAATTGGTCTGTCCTGGGCGTTCACCTCCATTCCGGCCATTGGATATTGGGGAATCTGGTATACGACATGTGGGACCTGGGTGATTACAGCCATCGCCTGTATGTGGAGATATTTTTATGTGATCCGAAAACCCGGGGACCAAGATAAAACCTTGTAAAATCCAGGGGATTATTGTATAATAAATGGTATAATCCGACAAGGATCCGAAGACGAAAGGGGAACGACATGGAACAATATAAAAAAGAGTTTATAGAATTTATGGTGGAATCAAACGTATTAAAATTTGGAGATTTCACCTTGAAGAGTGGAAGGAAATCTCCCTTTTTTATGAATGCGGGAAGTTATATTACAGGAACCCAGCTGCATCGATTGGGAATTTATTATGCCAAGGCGATCCATGAGAGATTTGGCGAGGATTTTGACGTGTTATTCGGACCGGCTTACAAGGGGATTCCTTTAAGTGTGGCAACGGTCATCGCGTATCAGGAATTATATGGCAAGGACATTCGTTATTGTGCCAATCGAAAGGAAGCAAAGGATCACGGAGATACCGGTATTTTACTGGGGAGTCCCATTCAAGACGGGGATCGGGTTGTGATCATTGAGGATGTAACAACATCCGGAAAATCCATTGAAGAGACATATCCCATTGTAAAGGCCCAGGGAAAGGTGGAAATCTTAGGCCTGGTCGTTTCCCTGAATCGTATGGAGAAGGGAACCGGAGATCGGAGCGCATTGGATGAGATCGCCGATAAATATTCGATGAAAACCGGTGCCATTGTTACCATGGAAGAGGTGGTGAGCCACCTGTATCAAAACCCGGATCTGGGAGATCGGGGGATCGACGACGAGCAGAAGAAAAAGATCGATGAATATTTTGCCATTTACGGAGCAAAGGCATAGAAGTGACAGAAGTGATAGAAGCGATAGAAGTGACAGAAGTGAGATAGACGAGATAAAGGACGGATGTGGCGATGAACATACAAGTGCCGGAGAATCCGGTTCGTATCATTCATGAGCTGGAGGAAGCCGGATTTGAGGCCTATGTGGTAGGCGGATGTGTGAGAGATATGCTCATGGGAAGGACTCCCAAGGATTGGGATATTACCACATCGGCTCTTCCTGAGCAGGTCAAACGTATTTTTCCACATACGGTTGATACCGGAATTGAACATGGAACCGTCACCGTGCTCATGGGGGAATACCCGTATGAAGCCTATGAGGTAACGACTTATCGATTGGATGGGGATTATCAGGACCATAGACATCCTACGAGTGTAGAATATACGCCTTCGTTGAAGGAAGACCTGAAACGCAGGGATTTCACCATCAACGCCATGGCGTATCATCCGAAGAAAGGTCTGGTTGACCTGTTTGATGGATATGGGGATATTTCCCGTGGGATGCTTCGATGCGTAGGAGAAGCAGAAATTCGTTTTGAGGAAGATGCCCTGCGCATGATGAGGGGAATCCGGTTTTGTGCGCAACTGGGATTTCAGATGGAGTCGTCGACGAGAGAAGCGCTAAAGAAGAAAGCGTCTTCCCTGGCCTATGTTAGTAAAGAGCGGATTCGGGATGAATTTATGAAGATCCTGCGAGCTCCTCATTTGGAATGTTTCCTATGGTTGGTAGAGGGAGGTTTGATGGAATGGATCCTGCCGGAATTTCTGAAGATGTTAGAAACCCCGCAGAACAACCCCCATCATTGTCATAACGTAGGAATTCATTCTCTAAAAGTGGTGGAACATATAAAAAAAGTTCTTAAGGAACGGGAGGATAAAGAATCGGACCTTCTATTGTTGGCAGGTCTCCTTCACGATGTGGCAAAACCGGAAACGAGAACCACGGATGCCAGGGGGGTGGACCATTTTTACGGACATCCCGAAAAGGGAGAGGAAATGGCGAAGGAGATTCTTAAAACATTAAAATTTGACAACGATACGAAGAAGAAAGTATCCCAATTGGTGCGGTATCATGAATATTATTACGATCAGCCGAAGGCTTCCTTCCGTCGCTATGTGGGGAAGGTGGGAAAGGAATCCATGCCTTTGATGTTTTGCCTGCAGGAAGCGGATATTATGGGGCAAAGTGAGTACCAGAGAGAGGATAAGATCCGAAGGATTCAAACCGGGAAAATCTGGTATCAGGAGCTTGTAGATCAACATACGGCAGTTCGTGTGAAAGAACTGGCCGTTACCGGAAAAGAAATCCTGGAATTGGGTTATACCCAGGGGCCGGAGATCGGAGCTTGTTTACAGAAATTGCTGGAGTATGTTATGGAACACCCGGATCGGAACACGAAAGAAGAATTGCTGCGACAATTGCAGAGAGAAGAATGATCTCTTCCCGGAGGAAAAGGAGTGTTGAGATATGTTTTCGAATGATAGGAAAACCGTTGGTTTATTTATTTCAAACACCGTTAGCGATTTTCAAGCAGATGTGTGCCATGCCTTAGCCAAATACACACAGGAAAAAGGATACAATTTAGCGGTTATATGTAATTACGGGAACTTTGGCTCCAATAAAAATTATTACGAAGGCGATATGGACATCTTTAAATTGCCTCCCTATGAAGAGTTTGATGGAGTGATCCTTGCCTTCGACACCATGAACAATGAGAACAGTAAGAAATTGATCCTGAATGAGGTCAAGAAGCGTTGTGATTGCCCCATCGTTGCTTTGCGGGAGAGGGTGAAAGGCGCGGATAATTTTCTGGTGGACAACGAAGAAGCCATGGAAGAACTGATCTGTCATATGATCGATGTTCACGGGAAAAAAGATATTGCCTTTATGACCGGTCGTATGGATAACAACGATGCGGTGGAGCGGTTAAATGTATTTTCCCGTGTCATGAAGAGCCGTAATCTTCCGGTTAGTGACAATCAGATCATGTATGGAGATTTCTGGCGGATGAAGGGGAGGGAGGCCTGTGATAAATTCCAAAAAGAAGATGGAACGTTTCCGGAGGCGATTGTATGTGCCAATGACTATATGGCCATTGCGGTCATCGACGAATTAAGCAAACGTGGCGTGCGGGTTCCGGATGAAGTATTGCTTTCTGGATATGATGGAATTACGGAGGCCTTGAACTTTAATCCATCCATTACCACATCCAGTCTGGATTTTGGAGAAATGTGCAAACAGGTTATGGATTTAATTGACCGGAAGCAGCCGGAAAATCCCAATCGGGATATGACGCCTCCTTGTGATCATAAATTGCCGGGGAAAATGATCTTAGGGGGCTCCTGCGGATGTAAGGAGGCAGAATATGAATTGAGACTGTCCCGGCAATCGGAAAATAATGCGATGAATTATCGTGTGGGATTGAGAGAAACATTGATCAGCTTTATGTCCGTTAGTTTTAACGAAGTGGATGAATTGGAAAAGATGCATGAGGTGATCAACGATAACATCGGTCTTTATCCCGCCATTAAAGACTACTATATTTGCCTGAATGAAGGATTGTTAGAGAGGGATGAACCTTATAATGACTTTACGGATACCATGATCGCCGTGGTTGCGATCCGGGACGGAAAGGATATGGGAGAGGTTTCGATTCCCTTCCCCAAAAAGGAATTGATCCCCAAGGAAATGGTACAGGATGAGCCTCAGTGTTTCTTCTTTGTCCCCTTGCATTTCCAGAATCACTTGTATGGATATGAGGCATATTCTTATAATTCTCCGGAAAAAAGCGGTGAAATGTATTTGCGTTGGTCCATTGCGGTTTCCAACGCCATTCAGAATATTTTAACTCACTCAAAACTGAGATACATGGTGCAGGAATTAGGCAATATGTATGTACACGATGTATTAACCGGGCTTTACAATCGTCGGGGATTTGAAACCTATGCCAAGAGTCAGTTCCTGGAATCGAAAGCGACGGAGAGCATGTATTGTGTGATCGCCATTGATATGGATAATCTAAAGTCCATTAATGATATTTTTGGTCATCATGAGGGAGATGCGGCATTAAAGGCCATCGGAGGCGCGATTGAAGCCGTGCATTTCAAGGGACAGATTTCTGCGAGGATCGGCGGAGATGAGTTCGAGGTAACTTTCCGATGCCACCGGGAAGAAGATGTAGAGAATTGGGTAAAACTTTTCTATCAGAATCTGGAAGAGTATAATGAGAATGCGAAGAAATCCTACGTGGTACATGCCAGTCTGGGATTTAAAGCGGCCATTCCCGGTCCTGGCGACACGTTGGAAAGCTTTATGAAAGTGGGAGATGATCGGATGTATCAGAACAAGATCAAGAATAAAATGGAGAGGAAAGAAGAGATTCGAACCACATCCATGTAAAATATGACGCGGAGGAATTTATGGAAATCACAAATCAAATAGCAAAGGAATTAGACATTAAGGTTTGGCAGGTTGAGGCGGTGGTAAAGCTGATCGATGAAGGCAATACCATCCCCTTTATTGCCAGATACAGAAAGGAGCAGCACGGAGCCTTAGATGACGAAAAGTTAAGAAATCTCGACGAACGATTGACCTATCTTCGGAATCTGGAGGAGAAGAAAGCCCAGGTTCTTTCCAGTATTGAGGAACAAGGAAAATTAACGGAAGAGTTAAAGAATGAAATATTGGCTGCCATGACCCAGGTTCAAGTGGATGATCTCTATCGCCCGTATCGACCGAAAAGACGGACGAGAGCCACCATTGCAAAAGAAAAAGGCCTGGAAGGATTGGCCAATATTATTTTATTGCAATTGACGGACAAACCTCTGGAAGAAGAAGCACAAGCGTATTTATCCGAAGAAAAGGATGTAACGACGGCAGAAGACGCGATTCAGGGAGCCATGGATATTATTGCGGAAAATATTTCCGATGATGCCGACTACCGGAAATTCATTCGACGAGAGACCATGGAGCAGGGATCTTTGGTGTCGGTAGCAAAAGATGAAAAAGAAAAATCCGTATATGAAAATTATTATGATTTTACGGGAAGGATCAAGAACATGGCGGGCTATAAGGTATTGGCCATGAACCGCGGGGAGAAGGAAAAGTTCTTAAATGTTACCGTGGAAGCGCCGGAAGAAGATATTTTGGGATATTTGAAGAAAAAGGTGATCATCAAAGATAATCCCATAACCACACCGGTTTTGGAGGACGTGGTGGAAGACGCCTATAAGCGTTTGATCGCTCCCTCCATTGAAAGAGAGGTTCGGAACGATCTGACGGAGATGGCAGAAGACGGAGCCATTAAAGTATTTGGTAAGAATTTAAATCAGCTTTTGATGCAGCCACCCATTAACGGACAGGTGGTATTGGGATGGGATCCGGCGTTCCGTACCGGTTGTAAATTAGCGGTTGTGGATGCTACGGGAAAAGTTTTGGATACGGTTGTGGTTTATCCCACGGAGCCTCAGAATAAAATCCTTGAGACGAAAAAGATCGTGAAAAAGTTGATCGATCAATATGGGATCACTTTGATTTCCGTGGGAAATGGTACGGCATCCCGGGAATCGGAGAAGATCATTGTCGATATGTTAAAAGAGTTTGGAAAGCCCATTCAATATGTGATCGTAAATGAGGCGGGAGCATCGGTATACTCTGCCAGCAAACTGGCTACTGAGGAATTTCCTCAATTTGATGTGGGGCAGCGGAGCGCGGTGTCCATTGCCCGACGTTTACAGGATCCTTTGGCGGAGTTGGTAAAAATCGATCCCAAGTCCATTGGGGTAGGGCAATATCAGCATGATATGAATCAGAAGAAATTGGGAGAAGCCTTAGGAACCGTGGTCGAGGATTGTGTTAACCGTGTAGGTGTGGATCTGAATACGGCGTCGGCCTCTCTCTTAGAATATATTTCCGGAATCTCCAAACCCATTGCGAAGAACATTGTTTCTTATCGGGAAGAGAATGGGAAATTTACTACCCGTAAGGAATTGTTAAAGGTTCCGAAACTGGGACCGAAGGCGTTTGAACAATGCGCCGGATTTATGAGAATCACCGATGGAAAAGAGCCCCTGGACGGAACCAGCGTCCATCCGGAATCCTATGGGGCGGCCAGAGATCTCCTTAAGAAGATGGGATTTGCCCCGGAAGATATCAAAGGAGGTTTGGTTGGATTGTCCTTGATGACCAAGGATACCAGAAAATTATCCAAAGACCTGGACATCGGAGAGATGACGTTAAAGGATATGATCAAGGAATTGGAGAAGCCTGGAAGAGACCCGCGTGAGGAAATGCCGAAACCCATTCTTCGTACCGATGTGATGGAGATGAAGGATTTGAAGGAAGGTATGATCTTAAAGGGAACGGTGCGGAATGTAATTGATTTTGGCGCTTTTGTGGACATTGGCGTTCATCAGGACGGGTTGATCCATATTTCCAAATTAACGGATAAGAAATTTATCAAACACCCTTTAGAAGTAGTAAGTGTAGGGGATGTGGTGGAAGTAAAGGTTCTGTCCGTAGACCTGGTCAAAAAAAGAATTCAATTGTCCATGATCCTGTAATCATTGTCCACGACCCTGTCATAATTATCCATGACCCTGTCATGGGAGGAAGGAAAGGAATGCAAGGTGAAACGTGTTATTGCCTACGCGCTCTTATTATCCCTAACATTGAGTTTAGGTCCAGGATGCAAGAAGAAGGATGTGGCCGTCGATGATTACAAGGGAATGCAGCAAGAACAAACTGAAAATTTAGAGTATGAGATGACGGAGTTAGAGATCCCGAAATCCTTAACCATTGCGGAGCAGGGAATGTATACGTATATGGGGAATTCCTTTGATGGATTTGTGGCGGATACAGAGGGAAATCCCGCGATCTATCAATACGTGCCCCAAAGTGCCGGTGACTACGTGGAAGCCGATTTTGTCCGTTACGATCTGGTGGACGACGATTGGAAAGAAACTGAGATCTGTGAGGATAGCCTGGATGAGTTTCTGGAGCGAAGATGGGAAAAAACTTCCTGGATTAGCTACGAAGTGAAACAGTTTCGCAGAGGGGATGACGGAATGCTTTACTGTGGATTGATGTTCTACGTGGAGTCCGAATTGGAGGATGGTTCCGTGGTTTACGTTCCGGAGTATTCCTTATTGCAAATGGATGAGGATAACGATTTTGTAAATGAGATTCCGCTAACCGATGCCCTGAAGAAGAAGGTAGATCTTCCACAAACGGACAATCTGTACCGGAGAAATTCGGAGGATCTGTCCATCCTCGTGGATTATCACGTATATGACGACGGGAATATTTTACTTTGTTATGTGGATACCGGCAGTGAGTTAGGCCTTTATCTGGATGGGGAAACCGGACAGGTATTGAATGATCTGGGCGTGTTAAATAACGGGAAGATCACCATCGCGTTCGGAGAAAGTGATATCCTTACCTATTCCCAGGAACAAAAGGGATTTGTGGTAAGGAGCATTCCGGATTTCACAGAATTAAATGTGTTCGGTCAGAACCTGAAGGAAGAAGTTTTAGGCCAGAACTGGTACTATCAAATGGATCCGGATATGGGGGAAACGTATCTCTTTAACGGAATGGGAATTTATAGTATTATGAATTATCAGGAAGATCCGGACTTGACATCTTTGGAAAATGGGCTTAATGTATTAGATGTTATGAATCAGTCGGTAAGTAGAGAGGAAGAAGGAAGCTCGGATTTTGGCGAAGAAATGGTGGTGGATTTTTTTATGAAGGAGCGGGATCATTTTTATGTATGCACAAAAAGCGAAGCCGGTGGAGAGGGCTATGCGAAAGAAGTTCTGTACCGAATGGTTCGCTTTGACAATAAAAATGTGGAAAAAGAACAAGAAAGTTAGGAGATTTGAATCATGATCGACATGAAAGTGTTACGAGAAAACCCGGAGGCAGTGAAGGAAAATATTCGCAAGAAATTTCAAGATCACAAATTGCCTTTGGTGGATGAAGTGTTGGAATTGGATCGGAAGAAGCGTGCCGCTCAGCAGGAGGGAGATGATCTGCGCAGCCAGCGTAAGAAGATTTCCAAAGAGATTGGCGGCTTGATGGCCCAGGGTAAGAAGGAAGAGGCAGAAGAATGTAAGAAAAAAGTGGCGTCTTTCTCCGATCGTCTGGAGGCGATCCAAAAAGAAGAAGGGGAGCTGGATCAAAAGGTCAAAGAAATTATGATGAAGATCCCCAACTTCATTGATGATTCCGTACCCATTGGAAAAAATGACACGGAGAATGTGGAGATTGAGCGCTTTGGCGAGGCGAAAGTTCCGGATTTTGAGATTCCGTATCACACGGAGATCATGGAGCGCTTGAACGGCATCGATATGGATGCGGCCAGAGATGTGGCCGGAAACGGATTCTATTATTTAATGGGGGACATTGCCCGTTTGCATTCCGCGTTGTTATCTTATGCGAGAGATTTCATGATCAATAAGGGATTTACCTATTGCATCCCGCCGTACATGATCCGAAGCAATGTGGTAACCGGTGTCATGAGTTTTGAGGAAATGGACGCCATGATGTACAAGATGGAAGGGGAAGATCTGTATTTGATCGGAACCAGCGAGCATTCCATGATCGGCAAATTTATTGATAAGATCCTGCCGGAAGAAGAGCTCCCTAAGACCCTAACCAGTTATTCCCCTTGTTTTCGGAAGGAGAAGGGTGCCCACGGAATCGAAGAACGTGGCGTATATCGGATCCATCAGTTTGAAAAACAGGAAATGATCGTGGTTTGTAACCCGGATGAGAGCATGGATTGGTACAATAAAATGTGGAGTTATACTGTGGAATATTTCCGCAGCTTAGACATTCCCGTACGTACCTTGGAGTGTTGTTCCGGAGATCTGGCGGACCTGAAGGTGAAATCCGTGGATGTGGAAGCCTGGTCGCCCAGACAGGAAAAATATTTCGAAGTGGGAAGCTGCTCCTTAATGGGAGATGCCCAGGCCAGAAGGTTAAAGATCCGTGCGGTAGGAAAGGATGGAAAATATTTTCCCCACACCTTGAATAACACGGTAGTGGCGCCGCCGCGTATGTTGATCGCCTTCCTGGAGAATAACTTGCAGGCAGACGGAACCGTGTTGATCCCTAAGGCGCTGCAGCCTTATATGGGAGGACAGGAGAAAATCGGAGAATAAGGCGTATACAAGCAGGCGGAGAATTTCTCTGTCAAGATAGGATTATAGGAGTTTGGGGGGCTAAGATGGAAATCCATTTGCAAATATGTGCAAGGCGCTCAGGCCTTGCACTTTTTTTAAGAAAATTTGAGAAGTGGGAGCGCACAGGGATCTTTCCTAAAAAAATCACCATGTATTGCTGGCAGGAAGAGGAATGCGGGAGGAATTTCGCTATGGAGGAGAGTCTAAAGAATCTTTTTTATAAAGTTTCCTGGGGAAAGCAAAGAGAGGACGTAGGGCTTAGTTATCTAAAAAAATGGATGTATCAATATTTTGGGGAGGAGAAGGATGCGCCGGTTCACACCTTTGCGGTCTTCATCCGCGCTCCTCATCATTATTGGTATGCAAAGATCGGGGATGTTTCTCTGGGGGAGGGAAACGGCGATCCGATACGGACGCACTTGGAACCGGAATTTTGCGTAACATATCGACAAGGTTATGGGAAAATAGAGGTGGAAGATGAATACAGATCAATTTCATAGAGAAAGGTTATTGGGAAAGGGAACAACCGGCGAGGTATATCTGGTCAGGGATCGGAAAAGCCAAACCCTTTATGCCATGAAGGCTTATCAGCAATCCTACGCAAACGAGGAGTTTATGCTTGAGTATGAACTATTGAAACGCCTGTCTCATCGGGGGATCCCGAAGGTAGTGGGAAAAGATGACAAACAGGGATGTATCTTTATGGAATATGTTCACGGGACAACCCTGGAACATCTTACGAGAACGCGTCCACTCACCAGGGAGGAAGTCCGGCAATGGATGCTGGAAATCCGTGATATTTTCATCTATCTGGAAGATCGGTATCCGATCATCGTATTCAGGGATTTAAAGCCTTCCAATCTCATGATCACAAGATTGGGACATGTGAAATTAATTGATTTTGGCGGGGCCACGGAAGTTCGGTATAACCGGGGGGAGCCGGATAATCGCATAACAAAGCCCTGGGGGACTGTAGGGTTTGCCGCGCCGGAGCAATATCAAAAGGGAAGTATTGACCATCGGGTGGATATTTATGCCTTTGGAGCTACGTTTTACTACGCCATGACAGGGAGACATTACGATTTGAAAGATCCCATTCAAAATAAAAAAGGGATCCGGCATATTAAAGGGCATTATGGGAGAAAAATCTGGAGAATATTGGAAAAATGTTTAAAGGAGGATCCGGAGCAGAGGTGGCAGGTAGCGGAAGAGATGATGTGTTAAAAGCGCTGTCCAACTTTACTAAAATATATCACAGCTTCGCATATCGCTTGAAGCACAAGCTAAGATGTACATACAGAGGATGATCCGTAACGATGAGCTGGAACTTGTAACTTCTTTTATGCTCACTTTTGAAAACTCAAAGAACCGCATTGAAGAAAAGCGTAATGCGATTGCTTCATTCATGGAAAACTACTCATCTGTGTATGTCAGCAGTGAGTGGAGTGAAAAGGCAGAAATGATAGCAAATGAGATCCTATCTACTGGTGTTAAGTCTTTTGATGCCCTGCATACTGCTTGCGCTATCCTTGCACATTGCGATTATATGCTGACTACCGATGACCGTCTGTTGAAGTATAAGAATGATAAGATCAAAGTTGTTAACCCGACCGAATTTATTATGATATTAGGAGGGACTGAAGATGATGAACAATGATAATACTACTACCGCTGAGATCGTTGAGCGTGGATATGGTTGTCTGTTTGAACATCTAGGTACGATCGAAACGGAGCGTTTCATATCCTATATCCTGAGTGAACGTTTTGATTATACTAAATGGCGCAGAGAGTATTTCGGCAATGCGAGTGTTGAAGAATTATCTTCCGCTGCTACCGATTATGAAAAAGATCATCCGTTCAATTCCCAAAAACCTCAGCTTCCAATCGAATAATAAAAAAATTGTCTGCTGTTAAAGCTGTGTGAGCGATTCCGCTCCACGGCTTTTTTCATGTGTGCCTGACGGCACACATGAAAAAGGCGGAACATTCCTAATCCTTATCTTACAATTTTAGGTAAGTGTGAGTGTTGTTCATACATATTATTAGTCTGGTGGCTCTGAAGTTGTGAAATATTTCAGTAAAGTTGGATTGCACTTTTAACGGGGAGTTGATTCCAGGAAGGGGCATTTGCGACCGTCAGCACTTAATGAGCGCGCAGCGCGAATTTTGTACTGTTACGGTCGCATTTTAGCGAGAGCGGGCCCCGAATGGAACCATCTTAGTGTTAAAAAGAATCCACGACTCATTCTACAGAACCCCCGAAAAGGGTTGCATTTTAGGGAGAATTCGTTTATAATGCAATATTATATGTTATCATTCATTTTGTTTTATTACAGGGAGAGCCCTGTAGATATAGGAGGATTTATGGAACGAGAAGAATTTTTAGGGCTGTACCGCCATTCTCTGGCGCATGTGATGGCGAAGGCCGTCATTGAGATTTTTGGAAAGGAAAATGTGCAATTTTCCATTGGACCCCAGATTTCTGACGGGTGTTATTATGATTTTGTGCTGCCTCGTCCGATCACGAAAGAGGATTACAAAACCATTGAGGACAAAATGCGGGAGATCCTGAAAAGAAAAGAGGATTGGACCAGAAAAGTGGTAACGCGGGAAGAGGCTTTGGAATTGTTCAAAGATCAGAAATTTAAAACCGAGCTGATCCAGGAAATGCCTGAGGATGAAGTGATCACCATTTATTACACGGGAGAGGACTATGTGGATTTATGCCGCGGACCTCATGTAGACAATTCGCAGGAATTATTGGGAACGGCGTTCCAGGTTAAATCCGCTTCCGGCGCTTATTGGCGCGGGGATGAGACAAAGGATTCCATGCAGCGTATTTATTTGTATGCGTTCCCGAACAAACAGGAATTAAAGGCACATTTGAATTTCATCAAGGAAGCCATGGAGCGAGACCATAAAAAGGTAGGTCCTCAGTTGGATCTCTTTATGTTTCATGAAAGCGCGCCGGGAATGCCTTATTGGCTGCCCCGTGGATGGGCGATGTACAGCGCGTTGCTTGATTATTGGAGAAAAATCCACATTCGGCACGGTTACGAGGAAATCAGCGCTCCGGTATTAAATAGCAAGGATTTGTGGGTAACCAGCGGACATTGGGATCATTATCAGGAAAATATGTTCCTGGTAGGAGATGAAGAAAAGGGAATCTATGGCTTAAAGCCGATGAACTGTCCCAATGCCATTATGGTCTACAATCGGGAGAATCACAGCTACAAAGAACTTCCCATTCGATACAGTGAGACGTCTACGGTACATCGAAAGGAAAAATCCGGTGAGTTAAATGGCTTGTTCCGTGTGCAAATGTTCCGTCAGGACGACGATCATACCTTCTTAACGGAGGATATGATCAAAGATGAAATCGCGGACATCATGGAAATAGCCGGTGAGATCTACGATACGTTCGGGTTAACGTACCGGGCCGAGCTTTCCACCAGACCGGATGATTTCATGGGAGACCCGGCTCTTTGGGATAAGGCAGAGGAGGCTCTGAAAGAAATCTTAACGGAACAATACGGGGAAGGAAATTTTGAGATCAACGAAGGAGACGGTGCGTTCTACGGTCCTAAGATCGACCTGCAAATGAAAGATTGTTTAGGTCGTGAGTGGCAGATGGGTACCATTCAGCTGGATTTCCAACTTCCCAACAATTTTGGTTGTAAATATACGGACGCCGACGGCGAGAACAAACAGCCGGTATTGATCCATCGGGCGATCTTCGGGTCCCTGGAGCGGTTCCTTGGAATCATCATTGAGAACTTCAAAGGTGCTTTTCCCTTCTGGTTGTCCCCGAAGCAGGTAGGCATTGTCCCCATTCGTGAGGAGCATTGCGACTATGCGAAGGAAGTGGCAGCTATATTGGAAGAACAGGGGATTCGTGTGGAAGCGGATTATTCTTCCAAGAACATGAAGGATAAGATTAAGAAATTCAAGAATTACAAGGATCCTTACATTATCGTGTTGGGTGACAGAGAGCAAAGTGAGCGGACGGTTTCCATTAACTTGCGCGGTTCCAACAAGCAGGTGCAAAATGTTCCATTGGATACGTTCTTAGCTATGTGTAAGAAGATGAACGAGGAGCATACGCTGGAAATCATTGACCGTTTGTAAAAATGATGGTTCAAGGTCTTTCCTTCTTCCTCATTTTATGTTATGATGATAAGAGGGACTTGTGAGGTGTTGTAAGTTATGTTAACAGAGGAAAAAACCAAATTGATGATCCGGTTGGCGGACTATGAGCAATCCATTGGAAAGTTAGATACCAAGCGAACGAAGTTCTATAAGTGGGACTACATTCGCTATCAGGTGTTGAAGACGGTGTTTTGCGTAACCATAGCTGTCATATTAGGAGTGGTCTTATATGGCGCGTACAATCTGGAATATCTAATTGCCAACGCGCTGGAGTTGGATTACCATACGTTGGGGATCCGCCTGGCCTTCATATATGGCGGATGTCTTGTGATCAGTGTCATTATTTCCTTCTGTCTTGCCCTGTCTTCTTATGAAGCATCGAAGAAGAGGGTAAAGGGATACTACGCAACCTTGCAGGAACTGATGGATTATTATAAAGAAGAGGAAGAGGAGGGCCGTTCCCTATGATGATGGCGTTATACGGCGTCAAGGCCAGAATTAAAAACTTTTTTGAGAAGAACGATCGATGGATTCGCCCGTTGATGCATGTGATATTGGCTTCCACGATTTATTTTATGTTGATCACGGAATATCCGTATCGGACGGAAGTGGCCAAGTATGCGGTTCCGATGATCTTGCTGCTTGCGGTAGTGGGAGCGTTCTTTCCCATTGGAGTCAGTGCTTTTTTTGCGACGGTTTTGATCTTCATGGAGATCAGTAAGGTGTCTTATATTGCAGCTGCGGGGGCGGGATTGATCGTTTTGATCTATTTGTTGTTGCTGGGGAGATTTTCGTCCTATCAAAGCGTAGTCATTATTGCCATGATCGCCTTATGGAAATGGAATGTGATCGGCGCGGTTCCGTTGATCGCGGGTCTGATGTTTGCGCCTACCATGATCCCGGCATGTGCCATGGGCGTGGTATTTCACTATATCCTGGAAAGTTTTGAGGATTATTATCAATATTCCCAGGGGATCGTGGATCAGGAGAATACGCTGCAGGGATTGCAGCATCTTTTTCAATACATTATGGGGAAAAAGGAAATCTATGTCTATGCCATTGCCATTTCTCTTACGCTTCTGGTCACCTATGTGATCCGTAAGATGAAATTCTCCTATTCTTCCTACGTGGGAATCAGCGTGGGTGCTGTGATCTATGCTCTGAGCGTGATCGAATTGGGAAATTTATTCAAGGTAGAGAACATTCATTTAGGTACGGTAACGTCCGGAACTTTAATCGGATTATGCATTGCCATTGTGGTGCAATTCTTCCGATTCTCCCTGGATTACCACAGAGCCAGACGTTTACAATTTGAGGACGATGATTATTACTACTATGTGGACGCGATCCCGAAATTAAAAATATCCAAAGGGGAAAAACAAGTAACCCATTTGAAATAAGGGAGTGATTTTGTGGAACAATTGAAAAGTTATTTCGAGAACTATCTGACCTGGCTGAGAGTTCCGCAGATCAACCTTGTTGACATCGTGGAAATCATCATCCTGGCTTTTTGTGTTTACCATATTATTGTATGGATCAAGGATACCAGAGCCTGGGTGTTGTTAAAGGGTGTGATCGTCATTGTGTTGGTATGGGTGGTAGCTGTGGTCTTTAATATGGACGTTCTTCTTTGGTTGTACCGCAATGTTATGATCCTGGGATTAACGGCGTTGGTGGTTATCTTCCAGCCGGAATTCCGAAACGCGTTAGAGCAGATCGGGAGAAGGTCGTTTGCGTCTCTTACACCCGGGACGGAGAAAGATGATAAGAAGAGGCGGTATTCCAGAAAAAGTCTGGAGGCGATTTCAACCGCCACCTTTGCCATGGCTAAGGTGAAGACCGGTGCCTTAATTGTGGTGGAACAGGAAATCCAATGCAGGGATCAGGAAGTGTCCGGTATCCCGCTGGATTCAGAGATCAGCAGTCAATTGTTGATCAATATTTTTGAGCACAATACCCCGTTACATGATGGTGCCGTAATTCTACGGGAGAACCGCATTGTAGCGGCTACTTGTTATTTGCCCCTTTCCAATAATTTTAAAGTCAGTAAGGAATTGGGAACCAGGCACAGGGCGGCGTTGGGAATCAGTGAGGTTTCCGATTCGCTGACCATCGTGGTTTCGGAGGAGACCGGTTATGTGTCGGTAGCCAAGGAAGGCGTGTTGGAACGAAACATTACCAAAAACCGCCTGGATCAGATGCTGCATATGGTAGCGAAGCGAACGGTTAGTATTTCGGATCAAAAGTGGTGGAAGAAAGATAGATAGTTATCGGCGGCAGAACTTTGTGCGCCGGGTTTGAATCGTAAGGAGTTTTGGCATGAAGAAAGGCAAAAACATAATTACAAATAATCTAATATTGAAATTTGTATCCTTGGTCGTTGCCCTTTTATTATGGATTCTGATCGTCAATGCCATTGATCCTACAACGACCCGGAGTTTTCGCAACGTAGAGGTGGAAGTCTTAAATGAGAATGTAATCTTAGGTTCCAACCATGTCTATACCATCCTGGATGGAGATAAGGTGGATTTTACCGTAAAAGGAAAAAGGAGTGAGATCGAGGGATTGACGGCGGACGATTTTAGTGCGACGGCAGACCTCAGTAAGCTCTCTACCATTAATACAACGGAGATTGATGTTTCCTTGAATGCCGATCACACCGCACATGTGGAGATTGACAGCCGGAGCGCGGTGATGAGGATCTCGCTGGAAGAGAAAGTCAGCGAGAAATTCCGGGTGACGGTGGATACGGAAGGTGAGCTGGATCAGGGATACGTTCTGGGAGATGTTTCTTGTAATCCTTCCATGGTGGAAGTTTCCGGACCCGCATCCGTGATCGAAAAGATTGATCATGTGGGAGCCTTGGTTACCCTGAATGGGGAAAAGGAAGGATTTGACCTGAAAGAATCCCTGTATCTCTATGATGCAAGCGGCGGGGTCATGGATAGCAACAGCGTTACGCTTAGTAAGAAACAATCCGAAGTATCCATTCAGATCCTTCCGGTTGTAGAAGTTCCCATTCATGTGAATGTATCGGGGACGCCGGCAGAAGGGTACGTAAATACCGGCGTGGATTACACGTTAAAGAGCGTGGGAGTCGCCGGGGATGAGAAAGACATTCGCAAGATCAAGAAGATTGAAATCCCTATTTCCGTGGAAGGTGCCAGCGAGGACGTGGTGAAGGAAGTGGAGTTAAGCGAATATCTGCCGGATGGATGTAAATTAAAGAATGAAGGAGATTCCGTGTTGGTGATCACCTGTGACATTCAGAAGAAAGGGCAGAGGGCGTTCACGTTTAGTAACAGTGACATTACCGTAAATAACCTTTCTTCCGATGATTCCATTACATTCACCAACAGTGAAGAACGGCATAAATTGGTGATCCTGGGGAGGGAAAGCAAATTGCAGAAAATCACCATGTCCGATCTAAAGCCGAGTATGGATGTAACCGGCTTATCGGAAGGAACCTATCGGTTATTGATCCAGTTTGAGCTGCCTGCGGGTGTGCGGTTAAAGAAAAATGTAACCGCGGAAGTGATGATCTATTCCTCCTCCCTGGATGGAAATGGAGCAGCCAGTACGGAGGCGCCTTCGTAAAAATATCAATGCTTCCTATTACAACAAAACGTTGATGAGATATAAAAGAAAAGTAAGAGAAAGTAAGAGAAAGTAAGAGAAAGAAGGAAGAACTATGTTAAATTACAAAAAGTACAGAAGAGTGCCGGTGGAGCACTTTCCGGAAAGAACCTGGCCCAATAAAGAGATTCAGAAAGCGCCGATCTGGTGCAGCGTGGATCTGCGCGATGGGAACCAGGCGTTGATCGAACCGATGGTGGTGGAAGAGAAAATTGACTTTTACAAAGAACTGATGAAGATCGGGATCCGTGAGATCGAAGTGGGATTCCCCAGTGCTTCTCAGATTGAGTACGATTTCTTACGCCAGCTGGTGGAAAGAAAGATGATCCCGGACGACATGTCGATCCAGGTATTGACCCAGTGCAGAGAGCATTTGGTTAAGAAAACCTTTGAATCCATTAAGGGCGTGCCGAAAACCATATTCCATATTTATAACTCTACCTCCACGTTGCAGCGGGACGTGGTATTTCACATGTCCAAGGATGAGATCAAGCAGATTGCCATTGACGGGGTTCGCATGGTTAAGAAATATCGCGACGAATACGATGGAAAACTGATCTTAGAGTACTCGCCGGAGAGCTTTACCGGAACGGAGTTGGATTATGCGTTAGAGGTGTGCGAGGCGGTATTGGATGAGTGGGGCGCTACCAAGGAGGAACCGGTGATCATTAATCTTCCGTCGACAGTGGAGATGACAACGCCGAACGTATTTGCCGACCGGATCGAGTGGATGTCTACCCATTTTACGGATCGGGAACGGGTGATCTTAAGTGTGCATCCCCATAATGACCGTGGTACTGCGGTGGCATCGGCGGAGTTGGCGTTACTGGCCGGCGCGGATCGTGTGGAAGGCACCATGTTCGGAAACGGGGAGAGAACCGGAAATGTGGACATTTTAAATATTGCGTACAATATGTTCTCCCAGGGGATCAATCCGGAATTGGATATTGAGAATGTCAATGAATTGATCGAGGTATACGAACGTTGCAATAAAATGAAGATGGATATGCGTCATCCTTATGCGGGAAAGCTGGTATTTACCGCTTTTTCCGGCTCTCATCAGGATGCGATCAACAAGGGAGTACAGGCCATGGCCGAGCGTCAGGACGGCGTGTGGGCGGTTCCCTACTTACCCATTGATCCGGCGGATCTGGGAAGAGAATATGAGCCCATTGTTCGTATTAACAGCCAGTCCGGGAAGGGCGGTGTTGCCTTTGTGATGGATAACTATTTTGGATTTAAATTGCCGAAGAGTATGCACGGAGAGTTCTCGGAAGTGATTCAGAAGATTTCCGAGAAAACCGGGGAAGTAGCCCCGGAAACCATTATGAAGGAGTTCAAGCGCCTTTACATCGATCAGAAAGAGCCCTATCATTTTAAGAAATTAAAGGTGGACGACTTAAGCGATGAGTCGGAGGAAGATAACGAATTTGATACCCACATTGAATTGGTTTATACGGATCACGGTGTGGAGAAGAGATTGGAAGCAGAAGGGAATGGCCCGATCAACGCGGTTCAACGAGGCATGCAAAAGGCAGTTGGAATCGAGATCAAGGTACTGGACTACAGTGAGCATGCGTTACAGCGCGGGTCCAACGCCCAGGCAGCGGCCTACATTCATTTATTGAATGAAGAGACCGGGGAAGCAACCCATGGTGTAGGAATCAGTTCCAATATTACACGGGCGTCCATTCGCGGAATCTTTTCTGCTATTAACCGTTTTATCAACAAACCGGAATAAATCTTAGGGGGTAATACCGTGAATAGAGTCGGTATCGATATCGGATCCACGACGGTTAAGATCGCAATTCTTAACGAAAAGAATGAATATTTGTTCTCCGCCTATGAGCGTCACTATGCAAATATTCAGGAGACATTGAAAAATATTTTGAAGGAAGCTCTGCAGGAACTGGGCGACATGGACCTGGCGCCTATGATCACCGGTTCCGGCGGACTTACGATTTCCAAACATTTACATATCCCTTTTGTACAGGAAGTAGTGGCAGTTGCTACTTCCTTAAAGGATTATGCGCCTCAAACCGATGTAGCCATTGAGTTAGGCGGTGAGGATGCTAAGATCATCTATTTTACCGATGGCCTGGAACAGCGAATGAATGGAATCTGTGCCGGAGGGACCGGTTCCTTTATTGACCAGATGGCGAGTCTGTTAAAGACAGACGCCACCGGATTAAATGAATATGCCAAGAATTATCAGGCGATTTATCCCATTGCGGCCCGATGTGGTGTATTCGCGAAAACAGACATTCAGCCGTTGATCAACGAAGGGGCATCCAAGGAAGATTTAAGTGCCTCTATTTTTCAGGCAGTGGTAAATCAAACGATCAGTGGATTGGCCTGTGGAAAGCCCATTCGTGGAAACGTTGCCTTTTTAGGAGGGCCCTTGCATTTCCTGACGGAATTGAAAGAGGCTTTTATTCGTACGTTAAAATTAGAAGGAGATGCCATTATCGCGCCGGAACATTCCCATTTGTTCGCGGCAGCGGGAGCGGCGATGAACTCCAAATACGAGGAGACCACCCGTCTGAAATCTTTGGTGGATGAATTGGAACATGGCATTCATATGGAATTTGAAGTGGAACGGATGGAGCCTTTGTTCAAAGATCCATCCGAGTACCAAAGTTTTTTGGATCGGCATAGCAAACATTCGGTTACCAAAGGAAACCTGGCAGATTACGAAGGGAAGGTCTTTCTGGGAATTGACGCCGGGTCCACAACAACGAAAGTGGCTTTGGTCAGCGAGGACGGGAAGCTGTTGTATTCGTTTTATGACAGCAACAACGGAAGCCCGTTGAAAACCACGATGAAGGCGATCAAGGAGATTTATGAGATCCTGCCGGAAGGGGTGGAGATCGTGCGATCCTGCTCCACCGGATATGGAGAGGCTTTGATCAAATCCGCCCTTATGTTAGATGAGGGAGAGGTCGAGACGGTATCCCATTATTATGCGGCGTCCTTCTTCGAGCCGGAAGTGGATTGTATCTTAGACATCGGCGGGCAGGACATGAAATGCATTAAGATCAAGGATAACAGCGTGGACAGCGTACAGTTAAACGAAGCGTGTTCCTCCGGCTGCGGGTCTTTTATTGAAACCTTTGCTCATTCCTTAAATTATGACGTGAAGGATTTTGCCAAGATGGCGTTGTTTGCCGCAAACCCCATTGACTTAGGTTCAAGGTGTACGGTATTTATGAACTCGAAGGTCAAGCAGGCCCAGAAGGAAGGCGCAACGGTAGAGGATATTTCCGCCGGTCTGGCGATTTCCGTTATTAAGAATGCTTTGTTGAAGGTGATCAAGCTTACGGATCCCAGAGATCTGGGAACCAATGTGGTGGTGCAGGGGGGAACCTTCTATAACGACGCGGTATTGCGCAGTTTTGAACGTGTATCCGGTTGTCGTGCCATCCGTCCGGACATTGCGGGGATCATGGGGGCGTTTGGAGCGGCGTTGATCGCCAGAGATCATTACGAAGGTCAGGAAACAACCATGCTTCCTTTGGAAGATATTATTTCTCTGAAATTCGAGACGTCCATGGCTCGTTGTAAAGGTTGTACCAACCATTGTCTGCTTACCATTAACAAGTTCACCGGCGGCCGTCAGTTTATATCCGGAAACCGCTGTGAAAGAGGATTGGGAAAAGAACGAACCAACAAAGACATTCCCAACCTGTTTGCTTATAAGAACCATCGTTTGTTCAGTCATTACAAGCCCCTTCGAGCGGAAGAGGCGATCCGGGGGAAGGTGGGAATTCCCAGGGTCTTAAACTTATATGAGAATTATCCTTTCTGGTTTACCTTCTTTACGAAGTTAAAATACCAGGTGGTTGTGTCGCCGAAGTCGGATCGTAATATTTACTCTCTGGGAATCGAATCCATTCCCTCCGAGTCCGAGTGTTATCCGGCGAAGCTGGCTCACGGCCATGTTTCCTGGTTGCTCAAACAGGGATTGACCTACATTTTCTACCCCTGCGTTCCCTACGAGAGAGAAGAGTTTGAGGGAGCCGGAAATCACTATAATTGCCCCATTGTCACTTCTTACGGTGAGAACATCAAGAACAACGTGGAAGAATTAAACAAAGGAGACATTGAATTCCAGAACCCCTTTGTTTCCTTCCAGTCGGAGAAAATATTAGCCGACGAGCTTGTTAAATATTTAGGGGAGCACAATGGGATTTCAGAGGCGGAGATCCGGGATGCGGCTCATGCCGGCTATCAGGAGTTGATCGCCGCCAGAGAAGATATAAAAAGAAAAGGGGAAGAGGTTCTCAAATGGATGGAGGAAACCGATCATTTAGGAATTGTTCTGGCCGGTCGTCCGTATCACATTGATCCGGAGATCAACCATGGAATTCCGGAATTGATCACATCCTATGGAATTGCCGTATTGACGGAGGACAGTATATCCCATTTAGCGGAGATCAACCGTCCGACCATTGCCATGGATCAGTGGATGTTCCATTCCCGTTTGTATGCGGCGGCCACCTATGTACGCACCCGTCAGGATCTGGAGATGATCCAGTTAAATTCCTTCGGATGCGGTCTGGATGCGGTTACCACGGATCAGGTAAATGATATTTTAACCGGTTCCGGGAAGATCTGTACCGTATTAAAGATCGATGAAGTGAATAACTTAGGAGCGGCGCGTATTCGAATTCGTTCCCTGATCTCCGCGGTGAAGGATCGGAGACGAAAGGGCATTACATCCCATGTGAAGGACGCGGCGTACCATCGGGTCGTATTTACCGAAGAGATGCGCAAAGACTATACGATTCTGGCACCCCAGATGTCTCCCATTCATTTCGATATGGTCCTGCCTGCCATGGCAGCCTGCGGCTACAACCTGGAATTGCTGCCCACGGGGGAAGGGGAATTGGAATACGGCTTAAAATATGTAAACAACGACGCGTGCTACCCCTCCCTTTTGGTAGTGGGGCAGTTTATGAAGGCACTGCTTTCCGGAAAATATGATCCGGATAAGACGGCCATCATCATTACCCAAACCGGTGGCGGATGTCGGGCGACAAACTACATTGGTTTCATCCGACGGGCCTTAAGGAAGGCAGGGATGAGCCAGGTTCCGGTTATTTCCCTAAGCGCCGGCGTGGAGTCCAATCCGGGCTTCCACATTAACTACCGCTTTTTGAACGGAGCCATTCAGGCCTTGATCTACGGGGATCTGTTCATGCGGGTTCTGTATCGGACCCGTCCCTACGAGTTGGTGGAAGGATCGGCCAACGCCCTGCATGCCAAGTGGCGTGATATTTGCGTGGAAGCGGTGAAACATCCGAAGAAATCGGAGTTTGAAAGAAATATCAAAGGCATCATTCGTGAGTTTGACGAATTGCCGTTACGAGAAGGCCTGGTAAAACCTCGCGTAGGAATTGTAGGAGAGATCCTGGTCAAATATCTGCCGGCGGCTAACAACCACATTGTGGAACTTTTGGAGGCGGAAGGCGCCGAGGCCGTATGCCCGGACATGCTGGATTTCTTTATGTACAGTGCCTATAATAATATTTTCAAGGCAGATCATCTTGGCTTTAAGAAGCGAACCAAGACGTTATCCAAAGCTGCCATCTGGGTAATGGAACATTACCGTAAGACCATGCGGAAGGAATTGGCGAAAACTGATAAATTCGGGGTTCCCGGCAACATCTATGAGCTGGCTAAGTTTGCCGAACCGTTTGTTTCCACCGGGAATATGACCGGGGAAGGTTGGTTTCTAACCGGTGAGATGATCGAATTGATCCATACCGGGACGCCGAATATCGTATGTACCCAGCCGTTTGGGTGTCTCCCCAATCACGTCGTGGGAAAGGGGGTCATCAAACAGGTAAGGAAAGGATTTCCCGACGCCAATATTGTTGCCGTGGACTATGATCCGGGCGCCAGCGAGGTCAACCAGTTAAACCGTATTAAATTAATGTTAGCAACTGCCAACGAACGATTAGAAGAAAACACCAAGGAGGCGGCCTATGATTCAAATCTATAAAACGGAAGAAGAAGTGCTAAATACGGTAGATACGGTAACAGACGGTTGCTGGATCAATGTAACGAACCCGACCGCGGAAGAGATCAAGCGGATCGCGGAAATAACCGGGGTGGATCCCGACGATCTGCGAGCTCCTCTGGATGAAGAGGAGAGATCTCGTACGGAAGTGATCGATGATTATATTTTGATCCTGGTGGACGTTCCCACGTTGGATGAGCGTGACCGTTATATTACCATTCCTCTTGGAATTTATATGACGAAAGAGCAGATCATAACGGTTTGTTTGGAGGAAAATCATGTATTATCCGCCTTTTTAAATGGTCGTATGAAAGAGTTTTATACCTTTAAAAAGACTCGGTTTGTATTCCAGATCTTGTATAACAACGCTACCACCTATCTTCGTCATCTCCGTATCATTGACCGAAAAAGTGAGATGATCGAGGATCGACTTCGTGTATCACAGCGGAACAAGGAGTTAATGGAACTTCTGGATCTGGAACAGAGTCTGGTGTATTTTACCACGTCCTTACGAGGCAATGAAATGGTATTGGAGAAACTCCTTCGTTCCAGCCGGGTAAAGAAATACCCTGAGGACGAGGATCTTCTGGAAGATGTTATCATCGAGAACAAGCAGGCGATTGAGATGGCCAATATTTACAATGGCATTCTATCCAGTATGACAGAAGGCTTTTCTTCGGTCATCTCCAATAACCTAAACGTTGTGATGAAGACCATGACCACCGTCACCGTTGTGATGGCGATTCCCACCACCATATCTGGAATCTACGGAATGAACTTTGTAAACATTCCTCTGGGCAACACCCCGTATGGTTTTGTGCTAACGGTGAGCTTAACCGTGATCCTGACCTTGTTGGTGGTATGGTTGCTAAAGAAGAAAGATTTCTTCTAAAAAGAATTCAAACGGGAAAAATGAGAAAACGGAAGAATCGAGCACAAAACAGCTAGTGAAAAAGAGCAAAACAACCGGAAAGAGAGGACATGGGAAATCGTGAGTTGGATCAATGCGTTGGAAGATAAGTTTGGCCGCTATGCAATCAAAAACCTGATTCGCTACATTTTAGGGTTACAGGTGGCCGGCGCGGTTTTAGGGGTCATCAACCCGTATCTATATTATAACTATTTAAGTTTGGATGTTTATCAGATCCTGCACGGACAGGTGTGGCGTCTGGTTACCTTTGTTTTAAACCCGGGGATCAGCCGGGATAGTCTGATCATGTCCCTATTGATGTTTTTGATCATGATCTATGTTTATAACTGGACCGGAACCGCCATGGAACAGATCCTTGGGGCGTTCCGTTTTAACCTGTTTTATGTAACGGGAACGATATTGATCTGGTTGGTCTCTTTGGGATATTATATAATCCTTGTGCATGCCAATCCGGGCCATTTAGCGGCGAGTCTCAGCCTTCAAATGGCAACGGTGATCAATCTTCAGGAATTATGCGCCGTTATGTTCTTAATGTTTTCTTTTGCGTTTCCGGATAACGTGGTATTATTTAACTTCTTTATCCCGTTGAAAGCCAAATGGTTAGGATTCCTTTATCTGGGTATGAGTGTATATGAGATCATTACCTGCATAACCAGCAGAAATTATCTCCTGTATGTAAAAATGTTCCTGATCATCGGTGCCCTGATCACGTTTGCGATCTTCTTCCTGGACTTTAAAAAAGGCGGTGGCGCAGGTTTTTCAGCCAGAGTACGCCAGGTGAGACCGAAGAAGACAAGGAAAGCAAAGAAGCTTCAAAAAGATATTCAGATCGTAAAACCGAAGGGAGGGGGCAGCAGACATCGCTGCGCGATCTGCGGAAGAACGGAGATTACCCATCCGAATCTGGAATTCCGCTATTGTTCCCAATGTGAAGGGAACTATGAATATTGTGAAGAACATTTATATACCCATGAACACGTTAAGAAACAAGAAATATAAAAAGGATTTCTGGGTTCGATAAATTTGGATTAAGGAGTTTGGAAACATGTTTAACGATATGGTAATTACTACAATCGGATTTGTTGTTGTTATGCTCGGTCTCTATTATTACTGGCTGAATTATGAAGTAAGAGGGGAACGGGCGGTTATTTTAGACAGTGTAAAGAAAAACTGGCTCAACATCGCCATGTTATTAGGGGCGGCCCTTCTGATCAAGGCCTATATTGCTACCCAGCACACTGGCTACGAGAGCGATCTGAATTGTTTTCGAGCCTGGGGGAATGAAGCCTTCGAGCATGGGTTCTTCAATTATTACAAAGTGGATTCCGGAGACGGGTATCCCCCGGCGTATGTGTTTCTTTTGTGGATCCAATCCGCGTTCATTCACTGGTTTAAGATCGATACGACGGCGGGATTCGGACTTTTCTTTATTAAGTCCATCCCCATTTTGTTTGAATTAGGGGCAGGTTTCTTTATCTATTATCTTGCGAAGAGACGATTTTCCGAGATTACATCTTTGATCCTAGCGGCGACCTATCTCTTTAATCCGGCGGTGATCACCAATTCATCCATCTGGGGTCAGGTGGATAGCGTATTTACCTTACTGGTGGTATTGGTATGTTATTATTGCATGACGGAAAAGCGAATTTTAGCCTATTTCCTGTTCTGTTTGGGTGTTTTGTTAAAATTCCAGATGATCATGTATGCGCCGATTTTGATCTTTACCATCATTGAGCAGGTCTTTATGAAGGATTTCTCTGTTAAGAAAATGGTTCGCGACCTCATCGGCGGGGTAAGCGCGATCCTTGTTATGTTTCTCAGTATCCTTCCGTTTGACTTATCCGTGGTCATTCCCAAATACACCAATACATTGAATCTGTTTAAGTATTGTTCGGTGAACGCCTATAACGTATGGGCCATTCTCGGAAAGAACTGGGCCAGCCAGGACGATCTGTTCTTATTTGTCAAGGCGAATACCTGGGGAACCATTGCCATTGTGTCGGCGGTGATTGTCAGCGGTTACGTGTTCTACCGGATGAAGGAGGACAAATCCAAATATTTTGTCAGCATGGCGATCTTAATGAGTATTGTATTTCTCTTTAGCGTTCGTATGCATGAGAGGTATTTATTCCCGGCCATGATCCTGGTTTTGATCGGATTTATTCTTCGCCCTTCCCTGGAGATGTTCCTTTCTTACGTAGGATTCTCCACGGTTATCTTCATCAATACCTTCCACGTCTATTACACCTGGAAGGAGTTGGGAACCACCGGACCCTCCGGTTACACCATCGGTTTTTGCGCGGTATTGACCGTATTCTTCTTCGGATTTTTAATGTATACCATTTGCAAAGAAAACAATGTGGTATATGAAGCGAAGGTGGCCCAGGTGGATAAGAAGGGGATCATACGAAACCAAACCCGTTACGAGAAACCGAAGTACGAATGGCCGCATTTCCATATCACGCCCAGCGATCGCCCGGAGAAAATGAGTCGCGCAGACTGGATCGTCTTATTGGGGATCATGGTGCTTTACAGTTTATTTGCCCTTCCGGATCTGGGATATCGTTACGCACCGGAAACCGGAAAGATCTACACCCCGGCTTTTAAGCAATTTACCTTTGATTTTGGGGAAACCAAAGACATTACCAATGCGTATGTTTACGCCGGCTGTTATGAAAGCCGCCAATTTACCATCGAAACGTCCAATGATGGTGTAAACTATAATGAGATCGGGCATGTTCGGGTCAAGGATGTCTTTAAGTGGAACGACTTAAAATTGTTTGGAGAGAGCGAGGAGACCGAAAATCCCTTTGCCTTCCAGTCCCGATACGTGCGATTTACCTTAAATCACAATGAAATCGAAATGAAGGAATTGTTGTTTAAGGACAGCCAGGGAAATCTGGTTCAGCCGGTGAACACGGATGAGTTTCCGGAGCTTTTCGATGAGAAAGCCAAATTCGATCCGGACCTTACCTTCCACAGTGGAACGTACTTTGATGAGATCTATCATGCGAGAACGGCTTACGAGATGATTCACGGCTTATATAATTACGAGAATACCCACCCGCCGTTAGGAAAATTTATTATCTCTTTGGGAATTCGTATCTTTGGTATGAATCCGTTTGGATGGCGCATAATGGGAACCTTGTTTGGAATTGCCATGATCCCCTTCTTCTTTCTGTTCTGTAAAAGGATCTTAAAGGAAACATGGATCGTGGGCGTGACCACCTTCCTGTTTACCTTCGATTTTATGCACTTTGTGCAGACCAGGATCGCGACCATTGATGTGTATGGAACCTTCTTCATCATCGCCATGTACTACTTTATGTACCGGTATTCCAAGACCAGTTTCTACGATACCGAGTTGAAGAAGACCTTTATTCCCCTTGGTCTGAGCGGGATCATGATGGGATTGGGATGTGCCAGCAAGTGGACGGCGGTTTACGCGGCAGCGGGATTGGGAATCTTCTTCTTTGCCAATATGTTCCGTCGTTACATGGAATACCGCATTGCGAGAAATACGCCAACCATGTCCACCAACGGGATTTCCCATCAGCACATTATGGATGTATTTCCGAAAAACCTGATCTACACGTTGTTGTTCTGCGTCGTATTTTTCGTGATCCTACCGGGAACGATCTATTATCTTTCCTATATTCCGTTTAACGACGCAACCGGCGCCAGCGTATGGCATCAGATGATAAGAAACCAGCAAACCATGTTCAATTACCATTCCAAGCTGGAAGCAACCCACCCCTATTCATCGGTATGGTATGAATGGCCCACCACCATTCGTCCGGTTTACTACGTATGTAATACTTTAAGCGATGGAAGAAAGTTAGCTATGTCGGCCTTTGGAAATCCTCTGGTATGGTGGGCCGGGATCTTCGCGCTGGCGTATATGGTTTATCGCCTGATCAAGAAGAAAGATGCCATCAGCGGATTTTTGATCTTTGCGTATATGAACCAATTATTGCCCTGGATGCTGGTACCGCGCTGCACATTCGCGTACCACTATTTCCCCAGTGTGCCTTTTGCAACCATTATGATCGGATATTCCATGTTCTGCTTTACTAAAGATGTAAAGCGAAGGAAAATATTATGCGTACTATATGCGGTGACGGCCTTTTCGGTATTCTTGCTGTTCTTCCCTTGTCTGTCCGGGAAACCGGTAACAATGGATTATGTGGCAGGAGGGTTAAAATGGCTAAGAGGATGGACCATTGCCGCTTAAGAAAAAGAGGTTGAGAGAATGAGTCAAATTCGAAAAATTGGAAAACAGTTACACAATGGAATCAAAGTAAAGGAAAACATCCAAAATCTGGATGAGGTTTTTTCCTTGAAGTTCTCGGAGTATATTTGGATGGAGCTTTCCATGCAGGGATTCTTCTGGCAGGAGACCAAGAGAGAAGATTATGTCTATCGTGGCATGCATGCCTATAAGGACTCGGTGGAAGAAGAGAAAATGTACGCGCTGTTGGATGATATGGCAGTGGGAAAGGTGTTCGAATATCAGGATCAGAGCTTTTGCGAGGATCTTCGTCAGGAGAACCGAAAGCGGGTAGAGGCCTATTTAGGTCTGGTGGAGGAAATCGAGGTCTGTGAAGGCGTGCTGGAAGATGTTTGCTACAAGTATACGAAACGCACGGATCTAAAGGATCTTTTGGATTATCCGGAAGAACGTTTTCTCCAGGAATATTTGCAATTCCTGTTTGGAAACCCGGATCAAAGCGTAATGCAGCAGAAGATCCAAAGTATGATGGGACGAATCCCCTGTCACATCAGCAATCAGAAAATGATGGATAAAATGGAAGGGGCCATTCGTCTCTTCGAAGGAAGCGATGAGAATTCCCTGGACGAGTTTTTATACATGGTGCGGGGGATTACCATGATCATGGAATATGATAAGAGCCGCATCGAATACCCGGAGCTGTTGGAACAGGTAGCCCGGTTAAAGGAAAACGTAGGAACGATTTCCAAGGCGGAAGAATTCCAGGCGTATACCGATGAGATCCATGAGATCAAGGATTTCTTGCAGGAGCGGATTGAATATTTAGATCTCCTGCAGCTGATCCTGAATGAATTGGAAGTAGCGGTAATCCTGGGAAAAAGAGAGGAAACTTCTTCCGTACTGGAATATGCCAAGGCGCTAACCTCTGAGATCCTACATGGACCCTGTAAAGAACATGCCTTCGATTCCTTCGTGGGGCCCCGGGAGGAATTCCTGGAGGAGCGCTCTTATCTGGAAGCTACGATACACATGGTAGCCACGGAGTACGAAGAGGAAGTCCATGAATTAGATCTGGAAGAAGAATATGAAGATCATTATGTTTGTTGTCGCTTATGTTCCGACAGTAAATATATGGACGCCTGGAGTAAAAATGATCTTACCTTTCTTACCAGGGAAGACATTGAGAAGCAGGCCGATCTCGTTCTTTGTGAAATGGAAGGACAGTTTACCAAAGTAAGCAAACGGGTTCGCAATGTGATCAAGCGCAATACCATGCATTTTCTTCCCCTGGAATTCACCAATTCCGGCGAAGTGAAGGAATACATTCGTACCAACTTATTTGGTTGCCTGGATGAGTCGGAAAAAGCAGCTTCTCTTCTTCGTTTGAGAAAGCAGATGTCGGAGGAGTCGATGTAGATTGATTTATTGGTATCGGAAATTATATACGGACGACAAAGTGCAACCCCATACGAAAAAGATCCAAAAAAAGATCCTAAGCGGAAAAGGAAAGAAGAAATACTACGTGATCCTTCTTTCCAGACAGAAAGAGAATCTTCTGGAGGTGTTAAAGACCGATGTGGCGTTCTATCGTTTTCATAAGGAGGAAGAACTGTATGTGATCGGCCTTGCCTCGACCTGGGAAAAAGCCGTGCAGATCATCCAGGAGATCCTTGTGGAAGGCTATGGGAAGAACCCGGATTTTCAGCTGAAGAATTCTTTTTCGATGTCGGATTTTCAGCCGGCCGGTAAAAATTCAGACGGCCGGTAAAAGTGTTTGACAGAACGAAAAAAGGGTGTTACTCTAGATGTGAAAGGAGAAGGATATGGCAGTACTTAAGATAATCGGAATTGTCCTGTTGGTGATCCTTGCTTTGATCTTGTTGTTGGTACTTGCTTTGTTTACAGTACCGATCCGCTATCAAATTCGATTTCAGACCACCAGTCAGGTTCAGATCAGCGTGGCAGCTACGTGGCTGTTGCATTTACTCAAAGTTCAGAAGGGGTTTGTGGACGATGAGTTTAACGTGTATATATTTGGCCGTTCCCTGAAGAATTGGAAGCGGTGGGTAGCCGGTAAGGGCATGAAAGATGAGAAAGAATCCTATGACGATATTCATGTGAAGAACAGTAAGGTTTCCATGGTGGATGACTACGATAAGGAAGCTACCAGAACCGAACAGATCCTGGATGAGGAATATCGGAACATGAAGGTTGAAGCGGACTTTGAAAGTGACGACCAGGTTACGGATGATTCTGCTTCCGGATTGAAAGGATTGAAAGAGAATCTATCCTTAGATAAGGTTTCCCGCATCCTGGATTTTCTCCGGGAGAACCGAACGAAGAGTGCCATTAAGAAGTTGATCCGGGAATTGGTCCAATTGGTACATCATCTGGCACCCCGCAAGGTACAGGGGAAAGTGGAAGTGGGATTGGAAGACCCCTATCACACCGGGTTGATCGTAGGAGGGATCAGTTTGATTCCCTTTGCCTATACCGAGGGGCTGATCATTCGCCCGAATTTTGAAGAGAAGGTATTTAGCGTGGATGGAGTTGTAACCGGAAGAGCCGGTCTGTTCTTCCTGTTGCGTATGGTATTGCGAGTTTACAGAGATCCTGAGATTCGCTCCACCTTCCGTCAGTTAGACGCATTGTAAAAGAAACGTAGAATCCAACAAATAAGAAAGTGAGGATCCGAAGATGGAGAATAATTTCAGTTCGACGGTAGAGTCTTTGTTTAAGGGGATGGATAGCTTTATTACCACGAAGACCGTAGTAGGGGACGCCATCCGTTTTGAGGATGGAACCATTATCCTTCCGTTGGTGGATGTAAGTTTTGGTGTGGCAGCCGGAGCTTTTGATTCCCAGGGAGAAAAGAAGAGCAACAGCGGCGGTGGTGGTATGGGTGGTAAGATTCAGCCCAGCGCCGTTCTTGTCATTAAAGATGGAGCAGCCAAGCTCGTAAACGTGAAGAACCAGGATGGGATCACCAAGATTTTGGATATGGTGCCGGATATTATGGATCGTTTCACCTCTTCCAAATCCGATTCCTCTAAAATGGATGATCTGGAGCTGTAGAGAGAAAGAATTTATTGCCGCTATCGCGGCTGCCCCAATCATTTGAGGACAGGTTGCTGATTCGTCGATCCGGCATGGCCACGCTCTTGAAAGCAAGCTTTCCAGCGATGCCATGCTGGATCGACTGTGAATCGTAACATAAATATAAAAAAAATCCCAAAAACTTCTTGCATTATTGCAAAAGGTTTGGTACAATAGTCATGTTGCGTGTAATTCGTGGGTGATTTACGAAGACGAGTAAGATTAAAGAAGGAGGTGCTTCCCGTGGCAAAGTGTGCAATTTGCGGAAAGAGCGTTCATTTTGGTAATGCAGTGAGCCATTCCCACAGAAGAAGTAATAAAATGTGGAGACCTAATTTGAAGTCTGTTCGCGTTAAGGTGAACGGTGGCGCGAAGAAGATGCATGTTTGCGCTTCCTGCCTACGCTCCGGTAAGGTCGAGAGAGCATAGGATGAATCATTGAAAATATAAGACTGTTGTCTTTTCGGAGTCTTGTAGGATTTCTGGAACGGCAGCAGTCTTTTTCTTTACAATCGAGGCAAGATGGTGTAAAATAGTGTTGTAGATGCTGATTGGTATGTTATTTCCAAGGAAGGAATTATTGGAGGTTTTCATATGAGTGGACAGATTATGGTAAATGAAGATGTAATTGAACGTTATGCCGGCGCAGCAGCGGTAGAATGCTTCGGCGTTGTTGGTATGGCATCCGTCAGTGTGAAGGACGGAATTGTGAAACTTCTGAAAAAAGAGAACATCAAGCTGGGCGTTTCCGTAGAATTAAACGGCAATAAAATACGCATTGAACTTCACGTGATCGTGGCTTATGGCACCAGCATTATGGCAGTTGCTGAGAACCTGATTCACAATGTAAAATACAAGGTAGAAGAATATACCGGTATGGAAGTGGACAAAGTAATTGTTCGCGTAGAAGGCGTCAAAGTGGTTGACGAATAAATCTAGGGGAGATCATATATCCAAAAAAGGTTGGAGGAGAACAGCATTGGAATCGATGGATGCAAAGTTTGTGCGAAATTGCTTTTTGTCGGCAACGGCGGCAATTCAAGCAAAAGAAGATATTATTAATGATTTAAACGTGTTCCCGGTACCGGATGGGGATACTGGAACGAACATGACCATGACCATTACCACAGTAGCCAATGACCTGGTTGCTTTACCGGAAGACGCTACGATGAGTGAAGTTGCCAAAACCATTTCCAGTGGGTCCTTGCGGGGAGCCAGAGGAAATTCCGGCGTAATCTTGTCTCAGTTGTTCCGTGGATTTACCAAAGTGATAAGAGACCGTGAATACATTGATGTACCGGTGGTGGCAAGAGCGATGGATAAAGCGGTAGACTCGGCGTTTAAGGCGGTTATGAAACCGAAGGAAGGTACGATCCTTACCGTAGCCAAGTGTGGAGCGGAAGTGGCATTGGAACACTCGGCAAGTTATACCGATCTGGCTGAATTTGTTGAATTTGTTTTAGAACATATGAATAAGGCTTTGGATCATACACCGGAGCAGCTTCCGGTATTAAAAGAAGCCGGCGTTGTGGACTCCGGCGGAAAAGGCCTTGTTACCATCATCGAAGGAGCGTTGGCCGCCTTGAAAGGGGAAGCGATGGAATTTGTACCCGGTTCCGGCAGTAATGCAGCCCATTCGGGAAGAGTGGTAACCGGCGGTTCCGGCATGACCGGGATCAGTACGGGAGATATAAAGTTCGGATATTGTACGGAATTTATTGTGAAGTTAGAAGGGAAGAAGTTCACCGAGCAGGATGAGAAGAATTTCAAGTCCTACTTACTCAGCATCGGAGATTCCCTGGTATGCGTAGCCGATGAGGACTATGTAAAGATCCATGTACATACCAATGACCCGGGACTTGCCATTCAAAAAGGCCTGACCTATGGGCAGCTTACCCGGATGAAGATCGACAATATGAGGGAAGAGCATACCGAGCGTGTGTTCCATTTTTCCAAGGAGAACAAAGGTGATGGGAAGATCACACCCAGCAAATACGTAGAAGCGGAGCTGGTAAACATAGAAGAAGTGGAAGAGGAGATTCCCCTAACCAAAGATGTGGGATTTATCAGTGTTTCCGCAGGAAGTGGTCTGGAAGAGTTGTTTCATGAATTGGGCGTGGATGAGATCGTATGCGGCGGACAAACCATGAATCCCAGTACGGAAGACATTTTGGCAACCGTTAAGAAGGTGCCGGCGAAGAATGTGTTCGTATTTCCCAATAACTCCAATATTATCCTGGCAGCCGAGCAGGCGAAGAAATTAAGTCTGCGTCAGAAGGTGATCGTGATTCCCACCAAGAGTATTCCGGAAGGGGTCATTGCCATGTCTTCCTACCTGGAAGGCAGTGAAGTGGAGGAGATCAAGGAAGAGATGCAAGAAGCGATTTCTCATGTACGCTGTGGTCAGATCACCAATTCCGTTCGGGATACCACCATTGACGGAAAGACCATTGAAGCTGGAGATTTTATGGGGCTTAGCGAGAAAACCATCGAAGTGGTAGGCAAGGAATTAACCGATACCACGGTGGATCTGGTGGAGCATCTGATCGATGAGGAAAGCGAGATCGCAACCCTTTATGTGGGAGAGGAAGCTTCGGAAGAAGAAGCAGAAGAAGTCGTGCAGCGGGTCAAAGAACGTCATCCGGAGTTAGAGGTAGAGGTTGAACTAGGTGGTCAACCGGTTTACCATTATTTTATTTCGGTGGAATAGAAGAATAAGGAGCGAATTATGAATACGTTACTTTTAATCGATGGTAATAGTATTATGAATCGTACATTTTACGGAGTCCCTGAGCTAAGCAACGCCCAGGGACTTCATATCAATGCGATTCATGGATTTATGAATATTTTACTTAAGCTTATGGAAGAAGATCAACCCACCCACGTGGCGGTTGCCTTTGATCGGAAGGCTCCGACTTTTCGCCATAAGCTTTTTCAGGATTATAAGGCCGGACGAAAGCCGATGGATCCCAATCTTTCGGAGCAAATGCCTGTCATCAAGGAACTTCTTCAATCCTTTGAGGTTTCCGTGGTGGAACAAGAGGGGATCGAGGCCGATGATATCTTAGGAACCCTGGCCAAAGAAGGGGAGAAGAAGGGGTATTCGGTAGAAGTTTTGTCCGGGGACCGAGACCTGCTCCAGCTGGTAACGGATCAGATCGTGGTAAAGCTTCCCAAGACCAAGGCGGGGCGCACGATGGTGGAAGTCTACACCTGTGAGAGGGTGGTAGAAGACTTTGGCGTAACCCCGGCTCAGATCGTGGATCTAAAGGGGCTTATGGGAGATTCCTCGGACAACATTCCCGGAATTTATGGCGTAGGAGAGGTGACGGCGGTTAAGCTCTTAAAGGAATATGAAACCGTAGAGAACGTGCTGGCTCATAAGGAAGAGATCACGCCTTCCCGCACGAAGAACCTGGTATTAAAGGGAGAAGAAACCGCGTTGTTAAGTAAGGATCTGGCCACGATCCGGTGTGATTGCAAGCTTCCCCTTACCGTGGAGGATTGTCAGGCGGACCATTTTTATAACAATCAGGGGCATGGCCTGTTAAAGACCCTGGGGCTTCGTCAGATGATGGTCCGGTATGAGAAGAACATGGGAGTTACCAAGCCTTCCCAGAGTCTGCCCAAACAGATCTTTACAAAGAAGGCAGATCTGATCCAATGGATCGAGGGCGCAGATTCGAAGGATTTAGGGATCGTTCCTTTGATGAGAGAGGCAGAGGATGCGAAGAAAGAAGAAGGCGGACAATTAACCCTCTTTGCCGATCCGGCGCCCAAATACATCGGTGTAGCGCTGGCGGTAAAGGCACAGGAAGAGATTCGGACGGCCTTTGTTTCCCTGGAGGATGACATTCGAAAAGAAGATATCACGAGCCTGTTAGAAGAAGAGGTAAATAAGGGAGTTTGTCTGGTGGGAAACCATATGAAGGAATTCTATGAGTGGATTCCGGAGGATGGGAACATCTTTGACACGGCCGTGGCGGCCTATCTGATCAACCCGTTGTTAAAGGATTATTCGGAAGAGTATTTGGCGGGGAATTATTCCGACCGGGAGATTTTTCTGAAAGAGGTTCGCTTCCCAAAGAAAACCCTGGATCAGGTTTACGTGGAAGGGGGAGCGGAAGAAAAGGAAGATGTGGTGGAATATCTGTGCCTGGCAGCGGGGATTTCCCTGGACGCAAAGCCGGCACTTACGGAATTGTTAGAGCGGGATGGGATGAAAAAGGTGTTTGAAGACATAGAGATGCCTTTGATCCCGGTATTGTATCGCATGGAAAAGGAAGGGATCCTGGTAAGGCGTTTGGCGTTAAAGGAATACGGAGAAGGGTTAACAAGCCGGATTGAAGAGTTAGAGGAAAATATCTATGAAATGGCCGGGGAGGAATTTAACATTCAATCCCCGAAGCAGTTGGGAACGATTCTCTTTGAAAAATTGCACCTGCCCGGCGGCAAGAAAACCAAGACCGGGTATTCTACTTCGGCGGACGTGTTAAATAAGTTACGTTACGAAAGTCCCATTGTGGATCAGATTCTGGAGTATCGCACTCTGACAAAACTAAAGTCTACGTATGCGGAAGGACTGGATCCTTACATTCAAGAAGATGGAAGGATCCATACGAAATTCAATCAAACCGTTACCGCAACCGGTCGGTTAAGCAGCGCCGATCCCAACCTCCAGAACATTCCCATTCGGATGGACTTGGGGCGTCAGATCCGAAAGGTCTTTGTTCCCAAGGATGGATGCATCTTCCTGGATGCGGATTATTCTCAGATCGAACTGCGTGTACTGGCGCATATGTCCGAGGATGAGCATTTGATCCAAAGTTATAAGGAGAATGCGGACATCCACCAGACAACGGCATCCCGGGTGTTCCATATTCCCTATGATGAGGTAACGGAGCTGGATCGCCGTCGCGCCAAGGCGGTTAACTTCGGGATCATTTACGGGATCAGCGGGTTTGGCCTGTCCAGAGATCTAGACATTAGCCGGAAGAAAGCCGAGGAATATATTGCGGAGTATTTTGCCACCTATCCCAAGGTGAAAAGTTACATGGATTCCCTGGTGGAAGGCGGCAAGGAAAAGGGATACGTAACCTCTCTTTACGGAAGACGGCGTCCGATTCCGGAACTGAAGGAAAAGAATTACATGCGCCGGCAATTTGGGGAACGGATTGCCATGAATTCCCCGATCCAGGGAACGGCCGCGGATATTATTAAGATTGCCATGATCCGGGTGGATCGGGAGCTTCGCAAGAGGAATCTGAAATCCAAACTCCTTTTGCAGATTCACGATGAGCTTTTGATCGAGACCTACGAGGAAGAAGAGGAAGAGGTTCGCGAACTTCTAAACCGGGAGATGGTAAATGCCGCGGAGCTTTCGGTGCCCCTGATCGCAGATGTTAAAAAGGGCAACGATTGGTACGAAGCAAAGTAATGAGGAAGTGGGAGGCAAAGGAATGTGTGGAGTGGGAGGGGAAATCCATGAGAATGAGGAAATGCGAGGTTTTAGATGGTTATAGGAGTCACCGGTGGCGTAGGCGTTGGGAAGTCTCAATTAATGGAGTTTTTTAAAAAGGAATGTCAGGCGGATGTCCTGCTTGCAGACGACGCAGCCAAAGAAGTGATGGAACCAGAGGGGGAGGCATATCCTGCCCTGGTGGAAGAATTTGTGAAAAAAGAGGGACTTTCCTTATTGACACCCTCCGGCGGGATCGATCGCAAGGCGTTGGCAAGGGTGGTGGTGGTGATGCCTTCGTCGGTGCTGAGGTAGACCTGGTCGGTGCTGGAGCTCTTGGTGCCTTCCTCGCCTAAGCCGTTGAGGTAGGTGGTGGCGGCATGCATGA
>CALGGT010000045.1 GCA_937915825.1 uncultured Eubacterium sp. | reverse complement strand
GTACAAAATTCGCGCTACGCGCTCATTAAGTGCTGACGGTCGCAAATGCCCCCTCCATGGAACACATCACCACGTTAAAAGCAGTTTTACTCCCCTACAGGATCACAATCCACGTTAAAAGCCACATTACATTCCCACATGGTCACAATCTGCGTTAATAGCCACTTACCTTTCGATTGGTACAGTATCCGGTATTGAAGAGATTTTACTTGCTATATTTCCCCACAATGCAGCTTTTTTTACAAAAACAGATTCCGTAGGACTTCACGCCATAATAGCCTTCTTCCAGCACACCGTCCTCGTATCTCTTATCTTGGATCTGCTGATAAGCCTCGTTCAGGCCGTCCTCCATCTCATTAAACTTCTTTTTTGTTTTGATCTCAAAGAGGATGGCAGGATCCCTCGGGTTCTCCGGATACAGTACGATATCCGGTCGTCCGTCCCCTGCTTCCCGGTTGGACATAGGGGCATAATCCGGGACACCATAGAGTAAGGACAGGAAAAATCCATGATAAAAAGATTCATCACTGTCAAAGGTACTGATGCTTTTCTTTAAAAGTCCGGTAACATAGTCCGCTATCCCTTTCGTATCCTCTTCTAAGACTGCTTTGTAAAGGATATCTCTGTCTGTTTCCTTGACCTGTTTTTCAAACCACTCTTTGATCTGGTTCTCATAGATGCTTGCGATTTCCATGTTAGGAATCTGCATTGTCACATAAATATCTTTCCCATCTGTCCGCTCCGACACCTTCTTCATATACCCGGTAAAGAACAGAAAATTCCATAGATTGTCCTCCGTCTCATAGATGTCATCGTAGGTGATATCCTCATGAATCTTCTTCTCGATCGTCCCACCCTGAATCAGGATGTCCAATTCTCTTTGCATCTCCGGGTCGGCGTGCCAGATCATATCTTTAATGATCTGATTTGAGGAAGTATTGGCCCAGAAAGGTCTGGCATATTTTCTTTTATCTAAAACGATCGATCTTACATAATTGATAACACTCCATGGATTGTAGATTTCTCTATTCCCAAATAAATATCCATCGTACCATTCTTTAACCTCAGGAATATAATCCTCTAAACCATAATCATAAAGCATCTTTTCTGTTTCCTCCGGAGTAAAGCCAAACCCCTCTGAAAACGTATCATCCATGACCGAATTAATCTGCAAATGATTCAGTCCGGTAAAGATGCTCTCCTTACTGATCCTCAAGCACCCGGTCACTACTGCAAACTCTAAGGCATCATTGGTCTTTAGACAGGATTCAAAGAGGGATCGTATAAAATCAACCATCTCTTCATAAAAGCCCTTATAATAAGCATTCTCCAATGGAACATCGTATTCATCCAAAAGAATAATGACGTTTTTATTATGATACCTTTCAAGACATGAAGAAAGGGTTTTAAGTGCTGTGGCGTATCGCCCGATTTCTGCTTTTAGATCCTCCTCTGAACCGATCTCACTTCTCATTCGAGG
>CALGGT010000044.1 GCA_937915825.1 uncultured Eubacterium sp. | reverse complement strand
ATTTTGAGGTGGATATCTGCAATACGGGAGACGAGGGATTAAAAAACGCACTCGAAGGGGATTATGATCTGGTCGTTCTTGATCTCATGCTGCCGGGGATGGACGGGTTTGAGGTCTGCAAAGCGATCCGCGAGAAGAAGGACATTCCGATCCTGATGGTTTCCGCCAAAAAGGATGATATTGACAAGATACGGGGATTAGGTCTGGGTGCCGATGACTACATGACCAAGCCTTTCAGTCCCAGCGAGGTAATGGCCAGAATCCGGGCGATCCTGCGAAGAGTCGGCAAGGATGAGGAAGAAAATGACAAGAAAGTGATCTCCGTGGATAATTTAACCGTGAACATAGAAGCTTATACCGTATTCATTGACGGGAAGAAGATCCCCATGACGAAAAAAGAAGTGGAAACCATGTGGATCCTGGCGGGGAATCCCAGCAAAGTGTTTACCAGGGATAACCTGCTAGACAGCTTGTGGGGGCAGGATTATTTCGGGGACAGCCGAACCGTTGACTCCCACATCAAACGTTTACGTTCCAAGATCGATAAAGTAGAGCACCCCGGCTGGCAGATTAAAACCATTTGGGGGCTGGGATATAAATTTAATTTAAACGATTAAAATTTAATTTAAACGATGAAGGAAGTAGATGTTACGAGAACCGATGTAAAAGAAACAGTTGGGGAGGACGGTTATGAAGAGCATTTTTGTCCGGGTAGGGATTTACTTTTTGCTGGCTCTATCGGTTATGACCGTTATGATCGCCACGATCTTCACCCGTTTCAGCCGACAAAATGTCAGGAAAATGTACCGAGCGGAGTTAAAAACCCTGGCAAAGAGTGTATCCGACCGGGTTAGCGAGGCGGTCGCCAATGATGAAGGGGCGACGCCGGAATTTAACAGCTTCTTAAATTCCATTATCAATCTGGGAGATATGCGGGATATGGACATCTGGATCTTATCCAATTCCCAGGCGCAGGAGCCTTTGCCACAGGTTTATACCAATATTTCCAATGTTTCCGACCTTCCCGACGATGACCTGGATGAGGATCTGAAGATCATCATTCATGCGGCGGAAGGGGGGAAAACCAGAAGTTATACCGGCTATGATAAGGTCTATGAACAGAATATGATGCACCTGGCCATGCCCATTAAAAGCGCCAAGGGAATGGTGATGGGAACGGTGGTGATCAACGGGGCCATTGACAACTGGAACAGTACCGTATCCACCTATCAGCGTTACTTATTGATCAGCTTGATCATGGCCCTTTTTGTGACCATTCTAGTGGCGGCTTTTCTATCCCGTCAGATCGCCAGGCCCATTGTACAGATCAAAAGCGTGGCCGGGAAAATGGCCGCGGGAGATTACGAGCAGCAAACCTACATTAAGCGAAAAGACGAATTGGGGCAGCTGGCTGATACCATCGATATTCTGTCGGAACGGCTGGTGGAGGCCGATGAACTTCGGGAATCCGTGGAGCAGAACCGGAGGGATTTTTTCTCCAACGTATCTCATGAACTTCGAACGCCGATCACGGTGATCAAGGGATATGCGGAGATCTTAAATGACGGTTACGTAGAAGATGTTAAAAAGCAGAAAAAATACTACGAGCGGATTCTCAGAGAGTGCGGGGGAATGGAACGCCTGGTCTCGGACCTTCTTATTATGTCCCGCATGCAGAACCCGGAATATGAAATGGAAGAAGAAGTATTTAACCTGATCGCCCTGGCGCAGGATGCCTTGCGGGGGCTGCGTGTGTTAACGAAAGAAGAGAGGGTTGAATTCTCTTTGATCTACAATGACGAGAACGCCCTGGTATTGGGGGATTATGAGCGCATTCGCCAGGTATTTGTGATCCTTTTGCAAAACGCGTTAAAATACGCGGATCCGGAGACCATCGTCCGTGTGCGGATCAACGTAGAAGAAGAGGATCTCCTGGTGGAGATCGAGGACGAGGGGATTGGAATTCCCAGGGAAGAATGGGAGACGATATTTGAAAAATTCTACCGGGCCAAGAATCATGGAGAGAAGGAGGGGTCCGGAATTGGATTGGTCGTGGCGAAGACGATCATGGAGCGTCACCACGGAAAAATCTGGGTGGAAAGCGATGAAGTCAAAATCGTCACCTTTCATTTGACGTTCCCGCGAGTAAAGGAGAGAGAGGAAAGGAATGGACAAGACTAGAAATACAGCCATGGCAATCTGCTTAGGGATCGTGGCAGGATTTTTGCCGTTGTTGGTTTTAGGAAAAGCCTATTCCAACCATTTACAGGAAAATCCCTGGTTTCTCAATCAGGATACGTCCTATGATTTTTTCTTGTATTGGAAGGGGCAGGGGCTGATCTTGATCTCTTTGATCCTGATGCTGATCGGAACGTATTATGTGATCTCACATAAGGGGACGGTAGCGATCAAGACAAGTAGAGACCGTCAGGTTCTGTGCCTGATCCTTATATATTTATTGGGTGTTTTGGGGTCGGTGCTTCGTTCGGCCTACAAAAGAGAAAGCATCCGGGGTGGATACGAACAATGGGAAGGAGGGATCATCCTTCTTTGTTACGGGATCCTGGTGTTTATGGGATATTTTTTCATAAGAAACCGGGCGTCCATGGTCATCTTCTTACGAACGACGGTGGCAGGTGCCTGGATCCTGTCGCTGATCGGGGTGCTGCAATTTATGGGACTGGATCTGTTCCGGGGGAAGCTTGGCCAATGGTTTATGAATGTAACGTTGCCGACGCCGTTGCATTTTTCCTTTAATTTTGGGCTGGGGCGGGTATACGCAACCCTCTACAATCCCAATTACATCGGCTCTTATGTGGCGGTGCTCCTGCCGTTGTTCCTTTATGAGATGTTCCAGGAAGCCCAAAAAGAGAAAGGAACGATGCTCAATCAGCTGTTTTCGGTTCTGGCGGCCTCGGGGATGTCTTTCTTAGCGATCATGCTGGTAGGCTCCCAATCTTTAACCGGAGCGGTGGCAGTGATCCTGGAGCTTTTGGTGCTATCCGGGAAATTCCTGTATGACCGGAGAAAGCACAAAAAAGAAATCGCCATGTATACAGGTGTTTTGGTCATCGTCGGATGTGTTTTGTTAGGAAGCCAGTTTCCCAGAGTAAGATCCGGACTGACCAAGTTATTTGTGGTCAAACCCAATTATGGGTTTATTGAGCAAATGTACAGCAAGGATAATACGTTGTATATGGAGCTTGAGAACGGAAAGAGCTGCACCTTGCAGACTTCAAAGGAAACAGAGGCAGGCGAAGGAATGGTTACTTTGGTGGGAAAAACCGAAGGGAGAACCATCTTTCAAACGAAGATCCAACGCAATCAGGAATACATTACGCCGGCGGATACGTTTGAACGCATGCACATTCGCTGGACGGTGAACAATGAATTAAAGATTCAAACCAAATATTCCAGAGAATATAAGGTGATCATGCCGGAAGCGAAGGAAGGGTTCCGGTGCAAGAACGGAATGGCCCGTGTGGCCCATTTGCGTAAGATCCCCAAAGCAGGATTTAAGAGAAGCCAGAAGGCCTTTAGCCGAAGGGGATATATTTGGTCCCGAACCATCCCTCTTTTGAAAAATTATCTGATCTTAGGGGCGGGGCCGGATCAATTTGTAAGGATTTTTCCCAACGATGATTACGTAGGAAAGGTAAATAACGGGTTTTCCGGGCAGATCATTACCAAACCCCATAATCTATTTTTGCAGATCTGGTGTCAAACCGGGTTGATTTCTTTGCTTGCGTATCTGGCATTGTGGATCCTGGCGTTAAAAAGTGGGATGGAACGAATACGACGACAGACGGAAAAGGCGGAAAAATACCGGGAATTTTTACTGGTGCTGGCCTTGACCGGTTATCAGATCGCGGGTCTGATCAACGACTCGATCATTTGCGTAGCTCCAATATATTGGATCCTGGTGGGAATTTGTTTGGGAAAGGAGGACATCCAACATGATGAACCGTAAAAAGCAGAGACTGATCTCCGGAATTATTTGCGGGGTTTTGGTTCTTGCGATGATCATTGGAATTGTAGCCAGTATTATTCCGGGAATGTAGAGAGAATAGAGAGGAAGAACGGTCATGGTAAAAAGAAAGAGGATCGCAATTGCTGTTCTGGTAATTATGTTTATCATCATTGCCCTTTATGTTTGCATCAGCTACCAATTTGTCAAGCCGGACAAAGGGAAAATTACGGAAGGTGTCTGGGTTGATAAAATTGAAATAGGGGGAATGACGCGAGAACAGGCATTGCAGGAAGTGGCCCAATACGTAACCGGCATGGAAGCCCGGGGGGTGGAGATCTCGGTCAACGGGGTAAAGGTTCAAACGACACTGGCGGAGGTGGGGTATCAATTTAAATCCGACGATTTTATTGACAAAGCTATGGCCATCGGTCGGGACGGCTCCATGATCAAAAATTATGTCGATGTGGTTCAGGCTAAGAAAAAACCCATTGTATTTGCCGTTCATAAGGATGAGAATCTTGAAACGCTGCATGAATATGTAAAGAATGGATTAGAGCCCTATACGCAAAAAGCGAAGAACGCGAAGATCAAGCGGAAGAACGGACATTTTATCTATAAAGAATCGAAGATCGGCGTAAAGATCAATGAAGAGGAGACGGCGAAGGTAATCCAAAAAGAAATCGAAGCCACGCCGTTAGCAGAATCCATCTCCGTGGAAGCCCAGGTGGAAACGGAACAACCCGAGATCACCCTGGATCTGGTGAAACGCTGTAAGGATGAGCTGGGATCTTATACGACGAGCTTTAACAGCGGAAATGTAAACCGGTCCAAGAATTTGGCCAATGCAGCCCGCTTGTTGGACGCCACCGTGGTTTATCCCGGAAAGAAGGTTTCGGTTCATAAAAAGATTTCGCCGTTAACGGAGAAAAATGGCTACTATACCGCGCCTTCTTACAGCAAAGGGCAGGTCGTTGACAGTTTAGGCGGCGGGGTGTGCCAGGTGTCCACCACATTGTATAACGCCTTGCTTCGGGCAGAGATCAAGATCCTCAAACGGTTCCCTCATTCCATGGTGGTAACCTACGTGCAGCCGTCGATGGATGCGGCGATTGCCGGGGATTACAAAGATTTAGTATTTAAAAATAACACGGAAGCGCCTCTTTACATCGAGAGCGGCGTATCCAACGGTACGATTTTCTTTCGCGTGTATGGGGAAGAAACCAGAAGTCCGGACCGAAGGCTGGAATTCCAGTCGGAAGTGTTAAGCACAACGGAGCCGGGAGCCGACAACATCACTTACGATCCCAACCAGCCTACCTCCTATGTAAAAGTGGAGCAGGAAGCCCATCAGGGCTGTCAGGCGGTTTTATGGAAGATCGTGCGGGAAAATGGAAAAGAAGAAAAGATCAAGGTAAATACCAGCAGTTATGCGGCGTCGCCCCGTTATATCACAAAGGGAAGCAAGGACGCTGCTTCTACGACCACCGGTCAACCGGCGACGGCGGCTCCGAAAACCACAACCGGAGAGAATAAGAAAAGCGGCGATTCCCAGGGGACAACGGACAACAGCTCGAACCGCAGTTCCGGGAATGGGACGAACAGCACCTCGAGCAGCAGTTCCGGGAATGGTACAAACAGTACTTCGAACCGTAGTTCCGGGAATGAGACCGATGGCAGTACCGGAACGAATGGAAGTGGAAAAACTGGAAGTTCAAAAAGTTCAAAATCATCGGGAGGTACGGGAAGTACCGGAAATTCAGGAGGAAGTTCTACCGGTTCTACGGGAACCGGAGATGCCGGTTCCGGAGACGGAGGAACAAGCGGCGAGTAAGTGCTTTATGCGTGAAGGATGCCGTCGATCGATCATTGTTTGAGCTCCACGACGGTTACCCCATAGCCGCCTTCGCCGAATTCCCCCAATCGAAAGGAAGAGACGATCTTTGATTTTTTGCACAGATTGTGAACCGCGTTTTTTAACGCACCGGTGCCCATGCCGTGAATAATGGTAACCTGGTGAAGCTTGGCAAGGTACGCATCGTCTAAATATTTGTCAACCAAGGGAAGGGCCTCATCTACGGTCTTTCCGATGATATTCAGGGAAGCGGAAATATGATAGGATTTTTGCATTTTCAGGGCGCTCAATTGGGACCTGGTTGTCCGTTGACGCCCTTCTTCTCTGCGTTTTTCAATGGCTTGCTGGTGCATTTCGGCTGTTAGAAGCTTTACATCCGAGACCGGGACCTGGGAACGGAAGGGACCGGCCTGTACGAAGAGTCGACCTTTATGATCCGGAAGAGAAGAAACGGTGCCCTTCATGTTCATGGATGAAATAAAGACCAGATCTCCGATCTTAATCTGGGAAGGATCCACGACTTCGGAATCTTTGGCAGGGGAAGAGACTCGGGAAGAGCGAGTTTCTGTATCTTTTAAGGCCTGTCCCAGAGCCTGTCTGCGATGTTCCATCTCTTTGGTGGCGCCTTCTTTGGACCATTTGTTAAATTGCCGGATGGAATCGTCGGCCATCTCTTTGGCTTTTGTCAAAATATCCGCCGCCTCTTCATTGGCCCGGGCTAGAATCTTATCCCGGGATTCGTCGGTTCGTGATCGTTTCTTTTCCAGGTTTTTCTTTTCCCGCTCCAATTGTTCCCGATACGCGGCGATCTTGGCATGTTCGTTCTCTATTTTTTTGCGATTTTCTTCCAGAGAAGTTACCACATCCTCAAAGCTTTGGGAGTCGGAATCCACTCTGGTTTTCGCATCCTCCAGGATCTCCGGAGGGAGGCCCAGTTTGCCGGAGATCGCGAAGGCGTTACTCTTGCCGGGAATGCCAATCTGCAGGCGATATGTGGGCTGCAGGGTTTTTAAGTCAAATTCCAGGGAGGCGTTCTCTACGCCGGGGGTGGAAAGAGCATAGACTTTTAACTCCGTGTAGTGAGTGGTTGCCATGGTGACCACTTTTTTATTACGCAGAAAATCCAGGATGGAGATGGCGAGAGCGGCGCCTTCCACCGGATCCGTGCCGGCCCCCAGTTCGTCAAATAAAACCAGGGTATTGCGATTGGCTCTCTTTAAGATCGAGACCGTGTTGGTCATGTGGGAAGAGAAGGTGCTGAGGCTTTGCTCAATGCTTTGTTCATCGCCGATATCCGCATATACTTCGTTAAAAATACGAAGGGTTGTGCCATCCATGGCAGGTACGTGAAAGCCCGCCTGGCCCATTAAAGTAAAAAGGCCAACGGTCTTTAATGAAACGGTTTTACCGCCGGTGTTAGGACCGGTGATCACCAACAAACGGTAGTTTTGTCCCAAAAGAATGTCCAAAGGAACGACCTGCTCTTTTTTGATCAGAGGGTGGCGTCCTTTTTTTATGTGAATGTGGCCGGTGAACGTCGGCATGGTTCCGTGAATGTCCTTGGAGTATTTGGCTTTGGCAAAGATCATGTCTAACTCCGCTAACAATAATACGTTTCCGGAAAGCTCTTCGGAGATCATCTGACAGGAACCGCTAAGGTTCATAAGGATTCTCGCGATCTCTTCTTTCTCTTTTAATTCCAGGGCGGCTAGGTCGTTATTTAAGGATACAACGGACATAGGCTCAATAAATAAGGTAGAGCCGGTGGCGCTTTGATCGTGGATCATTCCGGAAAAGGAGGACTTAAACTCGGCTTTTACCGGAAGACAGAAACGACCGCCCCGCATGGTAACGAAGGAATCCTGAAGTTTGTCCGAAGAGGACGATGCGATCTTTTGCAATTGATCTTTGATCTTCGTTCCCATTCCGTGAATCTGACGGCGAATGCTTTTCAAGGTGGAACTGGCATCGTCGGCAATCTCATCCTCGGAAAGAATGATGCGTCGTATTTCCTTAGCAAGGGCGTCATTGGTAATCAGACCCGCGAAACGACCGGACAGGCAATCCGGGGTTTCTTCTTTTTCATTGTATAAGGTGGCGGCTCTGCTCAGTTCCAAAAGGGAGGCGACTCGAAGCAGTTCTCCGGCGCTTAAAGAAGCCCCCTTGTCCAGGGGGAGGAGAACCGGTCGTATATCAAAAAGACCGGAAAAGGTTAAGGGACCGTGGTGGTAGATCCGGTTTAAAGCCGCGGTGGTCTCCTCCTGGGCAGCCCTAATATCCGATTCTTTGTCCATGGGGATCAGTGCGGATAGTTTGGCTTTTCCCAGGGGGGAATCGGCGTAGTGAGCGACCAATTCCAGTATTTTATCATATTCCAGGGTTTTTAATACTTTTTTATTCATGGTAGATCCTTTCGTGAGAGATGGCCCAATTCAGCCATCTTCTCCTTGTATTCTTTGAATCCACCCCAAAGGTGATCTTTGTCGGATAAGGTAAGGTCCTCGTAGGTCATTCCTTCCGGAAGGGGCCATTCAATCCCGATATCCGGGTCACGCCAGAGAATCCCACCCTCATCATTGGGATGATAGAAATCGGTACATTTGTAACAGAATTCCGCATGATCGGACAAGACGAGAAAGCCATGGGCAAAATTCTTCGGAATAAAGAATTGTTTTCGATTCTCAGCGGAAAGTCTGACACCATACCACGCGCCAAAGGTTTTGCTCCCCGCTCGTAAGTCAACGGCTACGTCAAATACTTCTCCTTTGATCACCCGGACGAGTTTGTCCTGAGGGAATTCCTTCTGAAAATGCAATCCTCTTAGAACTCCCTTTTTGGAGGCACTCTGGTTGTCCTGGACAAATTCCAGCGGGATGCCGGCTTCGATCATATCGTTTTTATTGTATGTCTCCATGAAGTAGCCTCTCTCATCCCCGAAAACCGTAGGGGTGATCACTTTTAGTCCTTCTATTTCCAGTCCATTTTTTTGACATGTTTCAACGTTAATTTTTCCCATCACATACATCCTTTCTTTGATTCATTCGTAACCAGGCTTTCACATGGTTTCGTTTGACCCTGACATCAGCATATCATAATCGGGGGCAAATCTCAATGGAGAATCCATTTCTTTCCGTATGTTTTAAAGGTTGACAACCGGTCGCATCCTCTTTAAAATAGAGGGTGAGGAGGTAGACCATGGACTTTGGGGAAATTATAAAAAATCACTTGTTATACGGGGGATTGCCAAAAAATGTATATAATGAAATCCGACCGATGATCGCCAGGGAAAACAATGACAACTTTAGCAGACTTTCGAACATTGGTATTGTTTTCGGTAGTATTCTCACGGTGCTCTCGATGGTGGGCGTGCTGAGTATGCGGGGCTTTCCGGCCTATTTGTTCTTGCTGGTATCGTCGTTGATCTTTTTTGCTTATCGAAAATTCATGCTGATCGAGGATTGGCGCATGAGTTATTTAACCTGTACGCTGCAGTGGATCCTGCTTTTGATCTTCGGGATCTTGAACTGTACGGTTTTTAGCCCGGATCCAAAATCCAACTCGACCATATTTTGCGTCCTTGTTTTGGTACCTGCCTATCTGATGGTGGACTTACCGTACCGACTGGATCCCATGGTTATTATCCTAACCGCGTTGTATTGTGTTATGCTTCGGTTCTATAAGGACCCGGATGTGATCTTTATGGATACGGTAAACGCGTTAGCGGTTTGTGGCATGTGCTGTGTATTTAACTGGATCTACGCCAAGAAAAATATGGAGAACATTGCCAATGTTTTGTATATTGAAAAGGAGCGGGACAGCGATTCCTTAACCGGCGTCTTAACCAGGAATGCAGCCAGGATCATTACAAATGCCAAACTGGCCAAGGAGCGGGGAGGGTATTTTGTTATCGTAGACATTGATGATTTTAAGGGGATTAACGATACGTATGGTCATTTGTATGGAGATGTAGTCCTTCAAAAGGTAGCCAAATGTATCAAGGAAAATACCAATCGTGAGGACGTGGTTTCCCGGTACGGAGGGGACGAGTTTACCATCTATATTCCTCACAACAATACAGGTGAGATCACCACTCGTCTGGAAGGGCTTTTTCATTCCCTGGACAAAAACTTTGAAGGGGAGAGGATCCAGATCACCTGTTCCGTAGGCGCGGCCCGGGTGCAGACAACCAACTATAAGGAGATGTTTGAAACGGCAGACAAGGCCCTTTATAAGAGCAAAGAGGAAGGGAAAAATTGTTATACCATTGTATGATCTGTTATATCATTGTATAATCTGTTACATCATTGTATGATATGGCGTACCTGTATAACGATTTGGAGAAGAAAGGGGAGGATTTCCCGTGGAAGATGTCAAGAAAATATGTGAAGCGATTCAAATGTCTCATTTTGATGCGGAAGGCAGGGAGATCATCCGTCGGGCGGCTGCCTTTGCCAATCAGGCTCACGATGGAACCAATCGCAAAGGAAAGAAGATCCCCTATATTTATCATCCGGCGGAAGTAGCAGGCATTGTAAGTGAGATGACGGAGGACGCGGAAGTGGTAGCGGCGGCATTTCTTCACGACGTGGTAGAAGATACGTCTTACACAGCGGAGGACATTCGAAAAGAGTTTGGGGACCGGGTGACCCGGCTGGTTTTAAGTGAAAGCGAAGATAAGAGAAGGGAGAGACCTGCAGACGAGACCTGGAAGATCCGGAAGGAAGAGTTTCTGGAACATTTGCCGGGGAAAGAACGGGACGCAAAGATGATTGCATTGGCGGATAAATTGTCGAATCTTCGCTCGTTACAAAGGGATTATCAGGAGAGGGGAGAGGAACTTTGGAATATTTTTAATCAAAAGGATCCTAAGGAGCATGCGTGGTATTATGGAGAGGTCATTCGCATCTTGGAAAAGGACTTCCCGGACGCACCCTCTCTTCAGGAGATGAAACAATGCTATCAAAGTGTATTCGGGGATCTAACTTGAACTTCACATAAAAAAATGATAGACTATAGAAAGTTACCATAAATTCGTTAGAAGGAGAGGATTTAAATGAGACATGATATATGCCAGGTTCGAATGAGAGTGGGAAAGGTGTTGTGTCTGGCACTTTTGGCAGGAACGTTGGCTCCGGCAGCGGGAAACGGTGTAGCCACGCAAAGTCAGGCAGCGGTTGTTGTGGAAAAGACAGAGGTTGCCACTGCGACTGAAAATCCGAGTGCCACAGCTACCGCGACGGCGACGGAAGTCACTACGATGGAAGGCCCTACGGCGGATGTTACCGCGACGGCAGAAGCAACGGCGGAAGCGACGGCGGCAGCTACGGCGGAGGGGTCTCCCAGCAGCAGTCCGACGGGGATGGTGGTAGAAGAGGCTTCGTTCTTTACGGTTTCGGATACGGATGGCAGCATTACAGCCTATACTGGAGACGTAAATGTGACCTCCCTGGTCATTCCTAAAAAGGCAGGGGGTGTTAAAGTTAAGGCCTTGGATGCGTCGATCTTAAAGGAACTACCGAACTTAAAGAATGTGGTATTGCGTAAAGACATGGAAGTAAAAGGGGATCTTACGGGACTTACCGTATGGGGCAAAAAAGATGGAAAGGCTGAATCGGCCGTGAAAGCAGGAGGCGGAACATTTGCCTATCTGAATGGACCGGAAACCCTGAAAGTCAAGAAAAAGAAAATGACCAAAGTCCGCCTGCAATTTGATGCCTGCGAGAAGGCAAAGGAATATGAGATCCAATGCCAGATCGGAAGCGGCGCCTTCAAGAAAGTAGGGAAGACCGCGGAGACAAAATATAGTCAGGATGGACTCAGTGCCGGGAAAAAATATACCTACCGGGTTCGCCCGGTCATTCAGGCGGAAAACGGGGATGAGTTTGTGGGATATTTTACAAAAAACTCCATTGTACTAGGACCGGCGGAGGTTAAGAATTTAAAGGCTACCGGCTTTAGCAATGGAATTCAGGTTCGCTGGAAAATGAATCAAAACGTGGATGGCTATCAGGTGTTTATGAAGGTTCACGTAAAGGGTTTCCAGACGGGATTTAACAAAATGAAAACATTGAATAAAAACAATATTACCGGGTATCGGAGAAGCATGCTGGTAACCGGGATGAAATACAGTTTTCGCGTGAGATCGTTCGTGAAAGTAAACAAGAAAAAGATCTATTCGGATTTTGTAACGGTAACAGCAAAGGCAGGATGAGGAGAATCGCATGACTTACATTAAAGACTATAAAGAAGGAGATGTTCTTCGCGGCGTATACCTTTGCAAGAGCAAGCAATCCTTGAAAGCAAAGACGGGAAAGACCTATTATTCCATGATATTACAGGATAAAACCGGGAACCTGGATACGAAGATCTGGGATGTGAACAGCAACGGAATTGAGTCTTTCGACAGTATGGAGTATGTATATTGCGAGGGGGATATCACTTCGTTTCAAGGGAAATTGCAAGGTCGGGTGGACCGGCTTCGCAGGGCCCAGGAGGGGGAATACGATCCCCGGGAGTTTGTGCCTGTTTCAGAAAAATCTGTGGAGAGAATGTATGAGGAACTGTTAGAGATCGTGGATTCGGTAGAATTCCAGCCGTATCATAAGATCTTAAATTATTTCTTCCGTGAGAACGAGGAAATCGTTGCTCAATTTCGAAGCCATTCGGCGGCCAAAACTGTACATCACGGATTTATGGGTGGCTTGTTGGAACACACATTATCGGTGACGAAGATCTGTCGTTTTTATACGGAGCTGTATCCGATCTTGCAATATGATCTGCTGATCACAGCGGCGCTTCTGCATGATATCGGAAAAATCTGGGAGTTGTCAGACTTCCCCCGAAATGACTATACCGATGGCGGTCAGCTGTTGGGGCACATCTACATTGGGGCCTCTAAGATTGAGCAGGTGGCAGATCAGATTCCGGATCTTCCCCGGAAGAAACGGGATGAGCTGCTGCATTGTATTCTAGCGCATCATGGGAAACTGGAATTTGGTTCTCCCAAAGTTCCCTCCCTGATCGAAGCCCGGGCGTTGAACCTGGCAGACGATACGGACGCCAAGTTGGAGACCTTTGCCGAGACATTAATGAAGGAAGAAGGAAGAAAAGATTGGTTCGGATTCCAGAAATACCTGGATTCAACGGTTCGCTGGACATCAAATCCACCTCATTAGATTTAACGATGGGAAAGCTTGATCTTATCACATGGATTGCGTGGTAGGAGCGATACTTTGAAATCCGTGAAGATGAATATAAGTTGTTTGGTTCGGATAAGCTTGATTCCATAGCTGAAAGATTGCATAGAGAAGGAAACGAATCTGCTCAGTTTTTGTTTTCTGATAAAAATGAAGAAAATACACTTGAACAGTTAGAGATGAGAGATCGAGCAAAAGGAAGATAAAATAAATGTATTTTTCGGAAGGAGGTTATGGTATAGATTTTAAGGTAGGTGTTGGTAAATCTGATTTTGAAGAACTTAGGGAATCAGGGAATTACTATGTTGATAAGACGGAACTGATTTATGAACTTGTTAACGATACGGATAACAAGGTTACACTTTTTACCAGACCGCGCAGGTTTGGTAAAACACTTATGATGAGTATGATGGAGAATTTCTTTAGCATACGAAAGAAAAGCGAGAACTTATTTGAAGGGCTTGCTGTAACAGAACACGAGGGTTTCTGTAAGGAGTGGATGAATCAGTATCCGGTATTATTTATTTCATTCAAGGATGCGGAAGCTGATGAGTTTGATGTAGCATATGCGAAGCTAAAGACTGTTATAGCGGATGTATGCAAAGGGATTTCTGACATTAGTTTAGGGAAAAATGTAAATTCGTTTGATGTTGAAGTATTCAACAGATTACAGGCTCAGACTGGGACAGATGCGGATATTCAGAATTCATTAAAGATGATTATGCGCATGATGAATGCCGTTTATGGGAAAAAAGTCATTCTCTTGATTGATGAGTACGATGTTCCTCTTGCAAAGGCGAGCGAAAAAGATACATCAAAGAATGGGTATTATTCCAAGATGCTTGATGTCATCAAGGGTATTATGAGTACTGCCCTTAAAGATAATGAGTTTCTTCAATTTGCCGTAATAACAGGATGCCTTCGCATTGCAAAGGAGAGTATCTTTACTGGTACCAATAATTTTGCCTCATACTCAGTGCTGGACGAAGATTTTTCGGATTACTTCGGTTTTTCCAGTGGTGAAGTAGATGCAATCCTTGAGGCGGCAGATCGGAAGGATAAAGCAGACATCATTAAGGAATGGTATGATGGTTATGTATTTGGCAACAGCTATGTGTATTGCCCCTGGGATGTTATAAACTACCTTTCGGCATTGAAAAAGAGGCAGGATGCCAAGCCTAAGAATTATTGGAAGAACACGAGTCATAATGGTATCTTGCTGACATTTGTAAAACGCACAGATTTCGATGTCGCAGGGAAATTTGAAAAACTGTTAAATGGCGGGAGTATTGTTCAGGCGATATCTGATGAATTGACTTATGATACTCTTCATTCCACAGAAGACAATCTATGGAGCGTTCTATTGATGACAGGCTATGTTACAAAGGCTGATACTGATGAAGATGGAGATGGAGATACAGATACAGTTTCACTGAAGATACCCAATAAAGAGATAGTGTCTCTTTTTCGGGATTCCGTCGTAAGATATTTCACGGATACTGTAAGCTCTGATACAATTAAAAAACTACTAGAGGCGTTGTGGGAAAAGGACGAAATAGGATCTGGCGAAATACTATCCGGTTTGTTGTGGGATACAATCAGTTATAATGATTATCATGAGGACTATTATCATGCTTTCCTTGCGGGGGTATTTGTTGGAAGAGGATATGAAGTTGAATCCAATAAAGAGAAAGGGCTCGGTAGACCGGATATATTTCTGAAGGATAGAAAAAACAGACGGGCTATCATTATAGAGGCGAAGAAATCTGATAAGGAATCAGATCTGAATAAAGATTGTAATATAGCGATAAAGCAGATTATTGATGAGAAATATGCTGATGGGATGTACGGTTACGATCAGATTCTTTGCTATGGGGTAGCATTTTTCCGGAAGCAGGCGAAGGTGAAGCTGCTAACAATGTAAAGGTAAGAAAGAATCTCATAAACTTTTCTTTAAGATGTAATTGCGGGTGTGAATCCTTTTGGTTGCTCAAGAATACCTATACAGATAAGGAGACGATATGAAACTTTTACTCGCAGAGGATGAAAAGGAAATGTCAAACGCCATAGTGGCGGTTTTAAGGCACGAGCATTTTTCGGTGGATGCGGTGTATGACGGAGAGGACGCGCTCGACTATTTGGAGACCGGAGAGTATGACGGCGCGATACTCGATATCATGATGCCAAAGATGGATGGGATCACTGTGCTGAAAAAAGTGAGGGCGCAGGGGATTGCGACACCCATCATCATGCTCACCGCAAAGTCGCAGCTCGACGACAAGGTGGAGGGACTGGACGCGGGAGCGGACGACTATCTGACAAAGCCCTTTGCCATGAAGGAGCTGATCGCAAGAGTCAGATCCATCACCAGGAGATCAGGCGAGGTGTCTGACAATACACTGACCTTCGAGGATATCAGTCTCTCTCGCAACACCTTTTATCTAAAATCCACAGCCGGAGAGGAGAGACTTGCGAACAAGGAGTTTCAGATGCTTGAGATGCTTCTCGAGCATCCGGGTCAGGTGATCTCGGCGGATCAGTTTATGGATCGGATCTGGGGCTATGACACCGAGACCGAGTCGAATGTGGTATGGGTGTATATTTCAAATCTCAGAAAAAAGCTGAAAAAGCTGGGCTCCACAGTGAACATCAAGGCAGCGCGCGGACTGGGCTACAGCATAGAGGCAGGGGAGTCGCCGACGCTGGGTAGACAGGCTTACGGGCGCAGATAGTGAGACGGGTAGTGTAAAACCGGGAGATATATGATAAAAGGACTGCGGAAAAAATTCATACTGATGGGGATGTTGTCCGTCATCATTGCGGAGCTTTTGATGATCGGGTCCATCGATGTGATAAATTACAAAAATACTATAGACGACATAAAGAGCCAGATGCAGATCCTGACAGATAATGGCGGCGACCTGTCGGCACTTGTGGGGACACCTGCGGAGGATGGACGCGCCATCGGAAAGCAGGGAGATAAGGAATCAGCCGGATCGCCGGAGGATGCAGAAAAGCCGGATGTAGCAGACCGGTCAACCAGTAAGCCCGGGGAGTTAAAGCCGGAGGACAGGATGGTCGAAGATCGTAATTTCAGTGAGAGGATTAACGGCGAGACACCATTTATGCTTCGATACTTTACTGTCACCTTTGATGATAGCGGTGATGTTACAGACACGGATACCAAGCGTATTGCCATGGTCGATGAAAACAGGGCATCAGAGCTTGGTGTCCGAATAAATGCCTCCGGCAAAAGCGCCGGCTTTACGGATGACTACTATTATGAAAAGATTTCCACCGACGACGGTCAAAAGATCATCTTTCTCGATTGCCGCAGAGATATAGCATCATTTACTTCTTTTAGAAATATAAGT
>CALGGT010000043.1 GCA_937915825.1 uncultured Eubacterium sp. | reverse complement strand
GACTGGAGTTCAGACGTGTGCTCTTCCGATCTAATACGAAAAGCCCGGAGATATAAGACGCTATGCCCAAACCATTGCCTGTGCCCATTGTGGGCCGAAACTGGTCGGGATCAACCCGGATGGTTCTACAATAACGGAAACAAAGGATGAGGGAGATCTTACGAACGACAAGGATAACGGTGAAGAAATCCTTAAAAAAGGCGTAGAAATCCTAAAAAAAGGTGGCGTGATCGCCCTAAAAGGGGTAGGGGGATATCATTTGTGCGCCGATGCCTTAAAAACGCAGGGGGCCGGTGAGATCCGGAACTATAAAATGCGAGAGAATAAGCCATTTGCGGTTTTATTCGCAAACGTTGAGGATGTACGGGAATATGCAGAGGTTTCCCGGGAAGCGGAAGATCTTTTAAAGTCACCGGCACGCCCCATCGTGCTTTTGCCTAAAAAAGAACAGGGGAAACGATTGGGAGAGGGAGTTCTTGGGAACAGCTCACGGATCGGAGCTATGTTGCCTTCTCACCCCCTTCAGATCTTGTTGCTGCAGGAGGTTTCTCCCTTGATCATGACCAGCTGCAACCGGGGAGGAGAGCCCCTGGTAACCGGGGAAGAAGAAGTTCGAAAGGTTTTACAAGATGGGGGAGCGGCGTATGCCATTGGTCACGACCGAAAGATCCGGATGCCTCTGGATGATTCGATCTTCCAGGAAAAGGGCGGAATTCAGGGAAATCCTGGAAAATTTCAAATCATTCGACGTGCCAGAGGTATGGTGCCGGAGCCGGTTTTACTTCCTAAGTCCTTGGATCGGCCTGTGATCGCCCAGGGAGGAGATTTAAAAGCGGTATTTGCCCTGGGATATGGAAAAGCTGCCTATTTGAGTGGACACTTTGGAGATTTGGAAGATGAGAAGGCTAGAAATTCGAGAATTGCCGGCATGAAGGCATTTTATAAGCTTTACGAAGTGCAGCCGGTGGAATCCGTGGAAGATTTACACCCGGGGTATTACGCGAAAATGTCGGAAGGAACCGAATGTAAAAGATCCCACGCCCAACACCATGTGGCTCATATTGCCTCTGTTATGGCGGAACATCGTCTGGAGGATGTTTTGGGGATTGCTTTGGATGGAACCGGTTATGGACCCGATCACAGTGTGTGGGGCGGGGAAGTTCTTCATGTAACCAGGAACGGTTGGAAAAGGGTTGGCTCTTTGGAACCGGTCCTTCTACCCGGCGGTGACCAGGCAGCAAAAGATGGAAACTTAGTTCTTTTTAGTTACCTGGCTCATGGCCTGGAACGAGGGTATTTAAATCGGGAGGATATTTTACCGGAGCATGAATATGGTGTAACACTGGCACTGGCTGCCAATGCCAATCAGGTGAATCGAATCCGTTCTACCTCCACCGGGCGACTGTTTGACGGAGTCAGTTGCGCATTAGAGATCAGCAAACGGAATTCTTATGAGGGAGAAAGTGCTCAAATGCTGGAAGACGCTGCCAGAGCGGGTTTGCGGGATAATTCAGAGTTACACCAAGATTTAATAAATAAGTATAACTTGTTAAATCAGCATTTTATCGAAAAAGGAGAAGTGCCCTTTCTAAGGACAGCAAATCTGCTTTGTTTCATATATCTACAAATGTCGTTGGGGTATAAAAAAGAGGTGCTGGCAGCCTTTTTTCATAAAATGTTGGCGAAGGGGGTGGTTTTCTTATCTCAGGAAGTAGGACGGGACAAAAAGATTGCGCTAAGTGGTGGAACGTGGTACAATCAAGTTCTAACCAATGAGGTATATCGGGAGTTTGAAAAGATGGGACAAAGAGAAGAAGATATTTTTATGAATGAATTGGTTCCGGCCGGTGATGGGGGATTGGCCCTGGGACAGCTTTGGTTGAACGCGTATCAGGTGCCGTCGGAGGAATCGTTGGAGTGCTGAGATCGCTGGAATCGCTGGAATTGCTGGAATGATTGGAATTGTTGGATCGTTCAAATCGACGGATTTTATTAGAAATTGTTTTAGAAATTGGAGGTTTAAGATGTGTGTTGCATTGCCGGGAATGGTAAAAAAGATTGAAAAAGAATCGGATACGGCCTGGGTGGATTTTTCGGGTAATCTTGTTAAGGCCCAGGCGGGTCTTGTGGATATAGCCATCGGCGACTATGTGCTGGTACATGCTGGTTGTATCCTACAGAAAATGTCCATGGATGAAGCAAAAGAGATCCAGGAGTTAATGACGGAGATCGGAGGTCTATGATGGAGGAAGTAAGAAAGGCAGAAGAAAAATTTTCTGCCATTCTTCATTTTTTAAAAGAATATGACGGACCACCAATGAACATTATGGAGGTTTGCGGCAGTCATACCGGTGCGATTATGAAAAATGGGATTCCCGGTCTTTTGTCTCCCAACATCCATTTGATCTCAGGTCCGGGCTGTCCGGTTTGCGTAACGCCTACCGCTTATATTGACCGATTGATCGAACTTTCTCTGGAACCAAATACTTGCGTTGTTACCTTCGGGGATCTGATGCGAGTGCCGGGAAGCAGGAAGAGTCTGCAGGAGGTCAAAGGGGAAGGGGGGCAGGTGGAGATGGTGTATTCTCCCATGGATGCGCTGTCTTTGGCGCAGAATGATCCCAACGTAACATTTGTTTTTGCAGCGATCGGGTTTGAGACCACCATCCCGGTTTACGCCATGTTGCTGGAACAGGCGAGAAAACGCAAGATTCGGAATATTTCCCTTTTAACGTCGTTAAAGACCATGCCGGAAGTCATTCAATTTTTATGCAGTCAGGATACGGATCTGAATGGGTTTCTTGCGCCGGGGCACGTGGCAGTGGTGACGGGGTATCAGGCGTTTGAACCCCTTGCCCTAAAATATCATCTGCCTTTTGGTGTGGCCGGTTTTCAGGGAAAAGAGCTGATGATCGCCCTATATGGAATTGTAAAGCATTATGGACAGGGGGTTGTAAAAAATTATTATCCCGCGGTAGTGACCAGGGAAGGAAATCCTGTGGCCAGAGCCCGGGTGGAAAAATATTTTGAGCCGTGTGACGCGGTTTGGAGGGGCATGGGAGCGGTGCCAGATTCCGGTCTGAAACTTCGAACGGAATGGGAGGAATACGACGCGGGAAGTGAAGGGCTCGATGAAGATGCGCCGTTAAATCCTTTGTGCAGCTGTGCCCAGGTATTGATGGGAAAGAAGGAGCCGTCTCAGTGTTCTTTGTTTGGAACGGTTTGTACTCCGTTGCATCCCCAGGGGGCTTGTATGGTTTCCGATGAGGGGAGCTGTCGTTCCCATTATCTGATGCAAGGATAAGATAGAAGGATCGTGCAAGGATCCATGAATGTAAGGGTCCATGGATACACAGATCCATGGATACAAGGATGAATGGAAAAGAGAAGGGAGAAATAGAAAAATGGGAGAAATGGAAGAACAGATTGTAATGGCTCATGGAAGCGGGGGCGTGGCGACCGAAGAGCTGATCGAGAAAATCTTTGCCAAGGCGTTTGATAATCCCGTACTAAAGGAAATGGAAGACAGCGCTGTTGTAGAAGGATACAAAAAGATTGCGGTTACTACCGACAGTTTCGTGGTAACTCCTTTGGAATTTCGAGGGGGAGATATTGGGAGACTAAGTGTGTGCGGCACGGTCAACGATCTGTTAATGCGGGGAGCCATCCCGAAATATTTAACCTGCGGATACATTCTGGAGGAAGGTTTGTCATTGAAAACCCTGGAGCGGGTGGTAACATCCATGGCGAAGACGGCCAGGGAAGCCGGCGTTACCATCGTAGCCGGGGACACGAAAGTCATCGAAGGAAATGGAGGACTTCTGATTAACACGGCTGGGGTCGGGGAAATTCCGGAAGGGATGGACATTAAGGCCGCGGGAGCCAAACCCGGGGACGCGATCTTAGTTAGTGGAACCATGGGGGACCACCACGGAGCGATTCTATCTCACCGAATGTCCATCGATTCGTCCATTGAAAGCGATGTGGCGCCTTTAAATCAGATGGTTTCCAATCTTCTGGCGGGAGGAGTGGACGTTCACACTCTGCGGGATGTGACCCGGGGTGGCTTAGGAACGGTGTTAAAGGAGCTTGCGGATGCCAGTGCATGCGTATTCGATATTTATGAAGAGAAAATCCCGATTCAGGGGAATGTAGAACAGTTTGCCGGTCTTTTGGGGCTGGATCCTTTGTATATGGGAAATGAAGGGAAAATGGTGGCGATCCTGCCGGAAGACCAGGCGGAGGAAGCGTTGAAGATCATCCGCAGTTCCCGCTATGGGGAAAATGCCTGCTTGTTAGGGACGGTTCGAGAAAATCCGGATCATGAGAATTCGAAGAATGAGAAAAAAGGCCGCCTCCTGCTTCATACCGAAATCGGCGGTGTGCGCGAAATGGATATTTTGCAGGGAGAAGGCCTTCCAAGAATTTGTTAACTTTATGCGTGGCAGGCATTAGCCGGACTCTGTGTGGCCGGATTCCTTCTTATGAATTCTCCTCGTAGGGCTGCCACATGATCAAAAGCAGACCGGAGGAAAGGCTGATGATTCCTTTTTTTCCGGTTGCTTCATTGCTGATGCCCAGGGGAAATGTGTTGGTTAAGGTAAGACCTTTGACTTCATATTCCAGGCCTTTGATGCAAACATTGGTGCATTCATCGGAAAGGGAAAAGACCGAAATGGTCCCGCCTTTGGATTTATCCAAAATAAAGCTTCCCGACGCGATCACGGTGGCGCATTGATCTTTGTGGTATAAGATTCCCTGTGCGCCTTGTTTGGCCAGATAGGATAATACCTGAATGTTTCCAATGGTATGATCCAGGCGACCGCCCAGACCACCGTAAATGGAAAACTGTTTATAACCACGGGAAAGACCAAGTTTCACCGCCAACATCATGTCGGTGTCATCTTTTTTAACGGGATAGGTGATCTTCTCGATAAAATCATCCGCCCAGACATCGGTGGATGTAACCGAGTCAAAATCCCCTAATACCACATCTGCCCGAAGCCCTAATTGAACCAGATGATCGTATCCGCCATCGGCAGCGATCACGTGATCGTTGGTCTTCAAGGTGATGGGGCAAGGGGTGAAGTCACCGGCCCCAAAGATATAACACATGGGAAGCGTTGAATTCATCATAGTGAGGTTTCTTCCTTTCTGAAATCCGTGTTTTGAATGACCTGAATGGCATCTGCTAAATATCCGGCAGGATCCACTTCTTCAATGGTTCCCTGATCTACATGATGAGCAAGATCCGGATCCAGAGGGAGATGGGCCAGTGTAAGCAGGCCATATTCTTCGCTCAGTTCTTTGCTGTGGCTTTCACCGAAGATGTGAAGGCGCCTGCCGCAGTCCGGACAGGTAACATAGCTCATATTCTCAATGATGCCGTAAATCGGTACATTCATGGTTTCTGCCATGTTTACTGCTTTGGCTACGATCATGGATACCAGATCCTGAGGAGTGGTAACCATGACGATTCCGTCAATGGGAATGGATTGGAAAACGGTTAAGGAAACATCTCCCGTTCCCGGTGGCATATCGATAAACAGGTAGTCAATGTCCTCCCAGATAACGTCCGTCCAAAATTGGGTGATCACTCCGGCAACGACCGGTCCCCGCCAAAGAACAGGGGTGGTGTCATCGTCCAGCAATAAGTTGACGGACATAACATCAATTCCCCCCGGACTTGTAGCCGGATAGAGACCATCTTTATTTCCTTTGGCCCGTTCGGTGATCCCAAATGCCTTGGGAATGGAAGGACCGGTTGCGTCGGCATCTAAAATACCGCAATGATACCCTTGCCTAGAGAAGGCAACGGCCAACAATTCCGTTACCATGGATTTGCCAACGCCGCCTTTCCCGCTGACGACGCCGATCACTTTTTTGATCCGACTCTTTTTATGTGGTTTCGCAATCATATCTTCCGGTTTTCGGCTGGAACAATCCACCTGACAGGAAGAACAATCGTGAACGCATGGTTCCATAAATCATCACTCTCTTTCTAAAATTAGTTTTGCACCTACATTTTACCATAGAATTGTGCCGGTTGCAATTGGGAAGGGGGCAATTCTTTTTTTGCGGTTACCGCTGCGTAAAAGTTATTCTTGCATGGAACATAAAGTCATGTTATAATTTAGTTGATAATTTTTCTCAATAAGAAGATAAAGAACAGAAGAAACCCGGAAAATTCGGAAAGGAACCTGTGGGAATTTCTGGAAAGAACCGGTTATGAACCTGTAAAGAAGTTGTGAAAGCAGAACCTAGGAAATTAAGAAGAGAAATTCTTCTAAAATAAAAAATAAGAGAGGGAATGAAGTCATGTTTGAAATCGTTAAAAAAGAGCATTTGAATCCGACGGTAACCAAGATGGTCATTCAAGCACCGCTGATCGCGAAGAAGGCGGAGCCCGGACAATTTATTATTTTCCGCGCGAAGGAAGATAGTGAAAGAGTCCCCCTTACGATTGGAGACTATGATCGAGAAGCTGGTACGGTAACCATTATCTATCAGATCGTCGGTGGCGCAACCATGGAATTGGATACACTGGAAGAGGGAGATTGCCTGCATGATTTTGTAGGGCCCCTGGGACAGCCTACTCACACCGACGGCCTGAAGAAAGTTGCGGTGGTAGGTGGTGGAGTTGGATGTGCCATTGCTTATCCGGTTGCCAAGAAGCTTCATGAATTAGGCGTAGAGGTAACATCGATCGTTGGATTCCGTAACAAGGATCTGGTCATTTTAGAAGATGAATTTAAAGCGGTGAGTGATCATTTTATTATGATGACCGACGATGGAAGTTACGGAGAGAAGGGGGTTGTTACCGCTCCCTTAGAGAAATTGATCCAGGATGGCGCAGAATTTGATGAAGTGATTGCCATTGGACCGGTGATCATGATGAAGTTCGTAGCATTAACCACGAAGAAATACGACGTTAAGACCATGGTCAGCATGAACCCGATCATGATCGACGGAACGGGAATGTGCGGCGGTTGTCGTTTGACGGTAGGGGGAGAAACGAAATTTGCATGCGTAGACGGACCGGACTTTGACGGACATTTGGTCGACTTTGATGAGGCGATGCACCGTGGAAGTATGTATCGAGACTTTGAAGCACATGCGAGAGAAGAAGCATGCAATTTGTTGACGAAGGAGGTTAACTAATTATGGCAGTACAGCGTAATATGGATATGAATAAATGTCCCATGCCCACCCAGGATCCGAACGTTCGAAATAAAAATTTTGACGAGGTTGCGTTGGGTTATACAAAGGAGATGGCTTTTAATGAAGCCCGCCGTTGTTTGAATTGTAAAAATATGCCTTGTGTCAGCGCTTGCCCGGTCAAGATCCATATCCCGGCGTTTATTGAGAGACTGGCGAATGAGGATATTGAAGGGGCTTATCAGATCATTTCCGAGTCCTCTTCTCTACCGGCGGTTTGTGGACGTGTATGTCCCCAGGAGTCTCAATGTGAAGGGAAATGCATCCGGGGGATCAAAGGTGAACCGGTTGGAATCGGTCGTTTGGAACGTTTTGTAGCCGATTATCATCGGGAACATAATCAGGAAAAACCGGTGATCCCCGAGAAGAATGGTCACAAGGTTGCGATTATCGGAGCCGGCCCCAGTGGACTTACGGCTGCCGGTGATCTGGCAAAGATCGGTTATGAGGTAACCATCTTCGAAGCCCTTCATTTGGCCGGCGGCGTTTTGGTATACGGAATTCCGGAATTCCGTTTGCCCAAGAAGATCGTGCAAAATGAGATCCAGAACTTAATTGATATCGGAGTGGATGTACAAACCAACATGGTGATCGGTAAAGTATTGACCATTGACGAATTATTCCATATGGGATACGAGGGAATCTTCATTGGTTCCGGTGCCGGACTTCCCAGATTTATGAACATTCCGGGAGAAAGTTTAAAGGGTGTTTATTCCGCCAACGAATTCTTAACCCGTATCAACTTAATGAAAGCTTACGTCGAAGGAAGTAAGACGCCGATCCAACACGCGAAGAATGTAGCGGTTGTCGGTGGTGGAAACGTAGCCATGGATGCGGCTCGAAGCGCGTTGCGTCTGGGAGCGGAACATGTTTACATTGTGTATCGTCGTGGTATGGAAGAGTTACCGGCCAGAAAAGAAGAAGTGGAGCATGCAGAGGAGGAAGGCGTGATCTTCAAAACCTTGCACAATCCGGTTGAGATCTTAGGCGACGAAGACGGTATGGTAAGCGGAATGCGCTGCATCCAAATGGAATTAGGAGAGCCGGACGACAGCGGAAGAAGACGTCCGATTCCGGTAGAGGGTTCCGAATTTGTGCTGGACGTTGACTGTGTGATCATGTCCATCGGTACCAGCCCGAATCCTTTGATCCGTTCCACAACGCCTGGTTTGGATGCCAATAACCGTGGTTGTCTGATCACGAAGAGCGAGAAAGGAGAAACCACCCGCGATGGTGTGTATGCCGGAGGAGATGCGGTAACCGGTGCGGCGACGGTGATCCTGGCTATGGGTGCCGGAAAAGAAGCAGCAAAGGCGATTGATGAATACATCAAAGGCAAAGAATAAAAAACAGGAATTTTTACATTTTGATGCTTTGAGAATGAATCCAGGGCTCTGCGGCGATCGGCGGCAGAGCCTTTTTTACTCAGTTGGAGAGATCGATCACCGGCTGAAACCCTTCGTGAAGATGTGGGGAGGTTTGTAAAAATATATTGAAATGTAGTGGGGAAATAATGTATAATGTAATGAGATTGTATTGATAAAAAGAAAGGAGAGTATGTGGTATGAAAAAGGTAGCTTTCTTAACCAGTGGCGGGGATTGTCAGGCTTTGAACGCAACCATGCGTGGTGTGGCAAAGACCTTATACGCCAATGGGGACTATGAGATCTATGGTATTTTAGATGGATATAAGGGATTGATCTATGGAAATATTCGCAAGATGGAAAGCTCTGATTTTGCAGGGATTCTAACCACAGGAGGAACGATCTTGGGTTCTTCCCGACAGCCTTTTAAGCATATGAGAAAACCGGATGAGAATGGCCTAGACAAAGTGGAAGCCATGAAGAAGAATTACAAGGATTGGGGTTTGGATTGCCTGGTGATCCTTGGAGGGAACGGAACCCAGAAAACGGCCAACCTCCTTCGGGAAGAGGGGTTGAACGTCGTAGGTCTGCCGAAGACCATTGACAATGATATTTGGGGAACGGATATGACGTTCGGATTCCAAAGTGCGGTAGATATTGCGACCGATTGCATTGATAAGATTCATACCACCGCGTATTCCCACGGTCGTGTGTTTATTGTAGAAGTTATGGGGCATAAGGTGGGATGGCTAACCCTTCATGCTGGCATCGCGGGAGGAGCGGATGTGATTTTAATTCCGGAGATTCCCTATGAGATTGATCGAGTGGTCGATGCGGTGCAACAGCGGGAGAAAAAGGGAAAAAGATTTTCCATCTTAGCCGTGGCAGAGGGAGCGATTTCTAAGGATGACGCGGCTTTGCCCAAGAAGGAATATAAGAGAAAATTAAAAAATAATCCCTATCCCAGCGTATCCTACGAAATCGGTGCCCAGATTGCGGAACGTACCGGTCAGGAAATTCGCATCACGGTTCCGGGACACGCGCAGCGTGGGGGAAGTCCCTGTCCGTATGATCGTGTGTTATCCACTCGTTTGGGAGCGGCTGCGGCCGGATTGATCATCCAGGAAGATTACGGGAAAATGGTGGCAGTTCAAAACAACGATATTACCAGCGTTCCTTTGCAAGAAGTAGCCGGTCAGTTAAAAATGGTGGATCCGGAGTCTTCCATCGTACGGGAGATCCGGGCGATGGGGATCAGCTTTGGTGACTAAGAATGAGAGGATGTAGAAATTGGCGTATCAGGCATTTTACAGAAAATTCAGACCGGATCATTTTGCGGAAGTAAAGGGGCAGGATCATATTGTAAAAACCTTACAGAATCAGCTGGCTTCTGATCGGCTGGGGCATGCATATTTGTTCTGCGGGACAAGAGGAACCGGAAAGACGACTACGGCTAAAATCCTGGCCCGGGCCATTAACTGCGAGAATCCAGGGCCGAATGGTCCCTGTGGGGAATGTGAGATGTGTAAGCAGATCGCGGCTGGAAACTCCATGAATGTGATCGAGATCGATGCGGCTTCCAATAACAAAGTGGAGGATGTAAGACAGATCATTGAAGAAGTACAATATGCTCCCACGGTGGGGAAATTTAAGGTATACATCATCGACGAGGTTCATATGTTAACCGGCAGTGCGTTTAATGCTCTGTTAAAAACATTGGAAGAACCGCCGTCCTATTTGGTATTTATATTGGCGACAACCGAGGCCCATAAATTGCCGTTGACCATCCGTTCCCGGTGTCAGCGCTACGATTTTCACCGGATCACGCCGGAAACCATAGCCAAGCGTTTACGGGAACTTTTGGACGAAGAAGGGATCGAAGCAGAGGATGAGGCTTTGTTCTATATTGGCAAAAAAGCGGATGGAGCGCTGCGGGACGGGTTGAGTTTACTGGAACAATGTGTCTCGTTCTATTACGGCGAGAAGCTTACTTACGAGAAAGTCCTGAAGGCTTTGGGGGCTGTGGATAAGGAGATTTACAACGCATTTGCCATAGCGCTCAATGAATGCGATACCGAAGGGCTTCTTACCATTACGGATCAGGTGGTAAGAGAAGGGAAGGACATCGGCTTATTCTTAGATGAATTGATCGGTTATTACCGGGATATGATGATGGTGAAGAATACCTCGAATCCGGAACAGCTGGTGGAAATGGATACGCAAAGCCTGGAACAATTAAAGGAATTGGCTAAGAATGTCGAGATGCCGGTTATTTTCAGATATCTTCGAGTTCTGTCGGAAGCCTCCAATCGGATGCGCTATGAGCAGGCAAAACGAACATTATTTGAGGTAACCGTGTTAAGATTGGCAAAGCCTGAGATGGAACAGGATCTGGAGTCGTTAACCAACCGGATTAAAAATCTGGAAGAAAAAATACAAAATGGCGATTTTTTGCCAAAAAGAAATGTTATCATAGAGGGAGATACGAAGGAGGAAGATGTTTTACCCCCTCCGAAAAAAGAATTGATCTTACCGGAAGAGGCAAAGGAATTTGTGGAGCATCGAATGGAAATCCTGAAAGATTTGCCGGACCTGGTCAAGAAAGTATACGGGGAGACGTCTTTGTATGTAGATGAGGGAGGAGAACTGGTATTCGGGGATCCTTCGATCACGAAGATCGAGCTGATCCAAAGTCATATGGACGAACTGAAGGAAGCCATCGAAAGAAAGGTGGGAAAAGAGGTTCGGATCAAGGCCCGTGTCATCCAGAATGCAGACCGCGAGCCTGGATTGGATCGGATCCTTGCAAGAATCCAGGGAAGTCACGTGGTGATCGAAGAACAATAATCGATAAAATTAAAAAGAGGAAAGGCAGGTAGAAACCATGGCAAAGCGTGGAGGTTTTCAAGGCGGTATGCCCGGAAACATGAATCAATTGATGAAGCAGGCACAGAAGATGCAGCGTCAAATGGAACAACAGCAAAAGGAATTGGAAGAAAAGGAATTTGAGGCAGCAGCCGGCGGCGGAGCCGTTACCGTCAAAGTCGGTGGAAAAGGGGAAGTCTTGTCCGTAAAATTGGATCCAGACGCAGTCGACCCCGAGGATGTGGAAATGCTGGAAGATTTGATCGTAGCAGCAACCAATGAGGCTCTGCGTCAATTGGATGAGCATAAAAAGGCATCCATGTCTTCTTTGACCGGAGGCATGAATCTTGGCGGAGGGTTGCCATTCTAATGAATACCTACACAAATGAAATCGATGAGCTGGTGCAGGAACTGGCTTCCTTACCGGGAATCGGGAACAAGTCGGCACAGCGGCTGGCATTTTACATTCTTTCTATGCCCATGGAACGGGTGGAAAAATTATCGGATCATATGCTTCATGCCAGGAAAAATATCCATCCCTGTAAAACCTGTTTTACGTTAACGGATGGAGAAGAGTGTCCGATCTGTGCCAATGCCAAGAGGGATCACAGCACCATTATGGTAGTGGAAAATACCAGGGATTTAATGGCCTATGAGAAAACTGGTCAATATCATGGCGTTTACCATGTGCTGCAGGGAGCGATCAACCCCGGGTTGGGAATTACGCCGGCGGATATTCGTTTGAAGGAATTAATGACAAGACTTCAAACGGATGTGAAGGAACTGATCATTGCTACGAATTCTTCCCTGGAGGGTGAGGCGACGGCTATGTATATCAGTAAATTGGTGAAACCGGCCGGGATCAAAGTGACCAGAATTGCCAGCGGCGTTCCGGTAGGAGGAGATCTGGAGTATATTGATGAAGTAACGTTGTATCGGGCGTTACGTGGACGTACGGAGATTTAGAGACTCTTTACAGGATGTGAGAATTTGGATAAGAGATCCATTTGGTGATAGAACATGAAGCATGTATTTGAAAATATATTTTTCTTCAAGAAAGATAAGCAAGGGAAGAAAAGGATCCTTCCGGTGCTGATCGGCGTAGGCGTAATGATTGCCATTGCTGGAATCGTAACGGCGTCCTATTTTTACATGAATCGGGTGTTTCATGCTTATAAAGTAGAGCAGGAACGGGAACGGAAAGACAGCAACGGTGTAACCTATCAAACCTTTCAAAACCAGCTGTTAAAATACAGCAAGGATGGAATTTCCCTGGTCAACGACAAGGGAGAGGATGTTTGGAATGGTGGATATGAAATGGAAAATCCGGATGTACAAACGGCAGGAGATTATGTGTTGGTTACGGATATCGGTGCCAAACAATTCTATCGCTATGGCGGGGATGAGAAAAAAGGAGAAGACAGTGGAGAGATCCATGTGGAAACCGATTATCCCATTGGAAGAGCCAGAGTAACGTCTTCCGGGGATGTGGTGGTTCTTCTTCAGGACACGGATTCCAATGTGATCACGGTTTACCGCGTGGAAGACGGAGAAGCCAGGGTGCGTGTGGAAATTCCCACCAATGTCAGCGATAATGGATATCCGCTGGATTATGATCTGTCTCCGGATGGGGAGAGCATGGTGGTGTCCTATATGGAAGTCAAGGGATCTCAGATTGAAACAAAACTTTGCTTTTATAATTTTTCCAAAGTCGGACAAGATCAAAATAATATGATGGGCGGGGAAAGCCTGGGAAACACCATGGTTGGCGGCATTCATTATTTGGATTCGGATCGGGTGCTGGTTTTGGGAGAAAAAGGTTTTTTCATTTATTCGAACATGAAACAACCAAAAAAAGTGGTATCAGAATCCTTTAAGGAAGTCATTGCCAGCGCGGATTTCCGAGAGGACCATCTGGTTTTGGTCACCGGAAAGGACGATCAAAAAGAAGGAAAGACCCTGCATTTATACAATGCCAGGGGGAAACTGCAAAAAGAAACTCCGATCACTTTTTCTTATGAAGAAATGATCGTTTGCGATCGGGAGATTCTATTTAAAGACCGGCAGGAATGTCGGATCATGCGAATGAATGGAAAATTAAAAGCTTCCTTTGATTTTGGAAGAGACATTGACGCGTTTCTTCCGGCATGGAAGGACGATCAGTATTATTTAATGGATTCCTCAACGATTAAGAGAATCCGGATTTCGGAAAACGCATAGAGGATTCTAAGCATATAGTAGAAATATAGTAAGCATATAGTAAGCGTATCGTCAGGATATAGGGAACCGGCAGGACAATTAAGAAAAAGAGGTGAATGCATATGTTTTGGTCCATTACCGATGACATCTTTGAAATGATCTTTGCGGTCATTTTGATCTGCAGTGTATTTATGGGTTCGAAAAGGGGATTTTTGGTCAGTATTTATATTCTGATCAAAAACATATTGGCAATTTCTCTTGCCATTGGATTAGGTGGAATGCTGGGAGGCGCTTTTCCGGAAGGAACAAGAGATGCCAAAGGCATTGGTCTTCTGATTGTTTATATTCTTGCCTTTGTAGGAATCAGCATTCTGCTAAAAGCCTTGAATGTATCGGACAATCTAAAGATCAAAGAAGGGTTAAATAAAATGCTGGGTCTTTGTTTAGGCGCGGTATCGGCCCTGGTGATCATATGGTCGCTCCTGGCGATCCTAGGTTCGTTAAAGAGTATTGTAGGGGTACATGACGTGGCGGCGAATTGTCGAACCAATCAAGTCATTATGCAAGTGCAGCAATACAATCCGCTTCCTTCCATGATGAAAGGAATGGGATATGAAGTATTATGAGAAAAGAAAGGAGCTCAAAAATGAGAATTGACGCGAAGAAACTGGCAAAGAGTGGAATGGCCCTGGCATTGGCCTTGGCGCTATCCTTCCCGACGGTCTATTCGAAACCGGCCCCGGTCAAGGTACAGGCGTTCAGTGGTACGATTACAGATACCACCAAGGTAGATGCCGACCTGATACCGGATGGAAGTTTGTTATCTTACGTGATCGGACAATTACAGACGAGTACCGGGAAAGAAGGAACCGACTTTAGCTATAGTGATCTAAAAAAACTGAGTGGAACCTTTTCGGTACCTGCCGATGTAAAGGATTTATCCGGTATCGGTTATGCCCGCAATATTACGGAGGTAGATGCGTCTGCCTGCCAGGCAACCGAGATTAAGGATTTCGAATTCAATCAATGCAGTAATTTAAAAACTGTAAAGTTACCGGCGGGGGTTACATCCATTGGAGAATCGGCATTTAATGAATGTACCAGCCTGGAAGATATTGACCTCAGTCATGTAACTCGAATCGGCTCCAAAGCTTTTGCTGCTTGTGAACATTTAACAGATGATTCCATAGCAACGCTCAAGGATACAGTGGAAACGTTGGGGAATAACGCATTCAACGGATGTGCGGCGATTACCGAAGCAAAAGTTCCGGTGATTACCGGAACCGGTAAGAATACCGTGCCCCAGTCTCTGTATCAAAACTGTAATTCTTTGAATGTGGTAACGATCTGTGACAGCAATTTAACAACGATTGAAGAAAATGCGTTTAATAAAACCAACTTTTTAACCTTTATTGTAAATGGAAAAAAAGGGAATATTTTACCGGATAGTGTATCCTCCATTGAGGCAGGAGCTTTTGATTATTCCGGAATTCCCAGCATGAATTTAAGCAATACGAAGATTACGACCATTAAAGACAACTGCTTTGCCAATTCCAATTTATCGGAAGGGTTTGTATTTCCTAAAAATGTCACAACCATTGGAAAAGAAGCATTTAAAAATTCTTATATTGAGGATGTAAATATGCCGTCTTCCATAACCAAACTGGAGCAGGGATGTTTCGAGGGAACCTATTATCTTAAGAATTTGGTAATCTCCAGCAATGTGGAAGAGATTCCGGTTAATGCATTCAGTTCCGGCGAACATGTTCGAAGCGATCGCGACTATTTCGTGATGGACTATCGGATTACGCCGAATGTAACGATTTCTTTCTCGGGATCGGATACATCCAAGGTGAAGAAAATCGATAAGGGTGCGTTCAATTCCTGTCGTATTTTTAATACGGACTTCCTGAAAGCAATGCCGGATCTAACAAGCCTGGGTGATTATGCGTTTGCGGCGACCCCGGCCCTTACCATGAATATTCCTGCCAATGTAGAATACATCGGCGAAGGGTGCTTTATGGGAAATTACAACATGACCAAGCTTACCTTTGAAAAAGGAAGTTTGGTAAAAGAAATCACAAAGAACTGTTTCGGAAATAAGGATTTTCTCTATTCGGAAACGGTCAATGGCGTTCAATACGATTTTTATTATGCATGCCCGTATTTAAAAGAAGTACAATTGCCGGATGGCTTAACCGACATCGATGAGTACGCGTTTGCCAATTGTAAGTCGTTGGATACCATATATGGTGCCAGTGTTACGAAAGTGGATCAGACCATTAAAATTCCCGGAAAAGTAGAAAAAATCGGAGATCGCGCTTTCTCTGAGGCATCTAGTTTTTCCACGGATGTGGGTGAAGATCCGAAATATAAGACAACCAAGGATTATGGTCTTACCATTAATGGTTTTCCGAATGGCGGAATTCAGAAAGTGATCATTCCGGATTCCACCTGGTCCATTGGGGATTATGCATTCTATAATAATAAGACGATGGAGTCTATGACCATTGGAACGGGATTAAAAGAAATTCCCAAATACATGTGTGCCGAGTGTGGATGGTATTCAAAAAACTACAATGAAGGTCACGAATACAATGATAGTTTCAACAAGGGTCAGGACAATGTGGACGGGGATGGCGTTTACAACCCGGAAAAGGTTACGTTTACCGGGCTGAAGGAATTGAATCTGACCGATCAGGTTGAAAGCATTGGAGAGAGTGCATTTTATGGATGCTACAATCTGGATACGTTCAATAACGGAAAAGATTTCATCCTTCCTTCCCAATTAACGACCATCGGAGCCAACGCGTTCAATGGTTGTAAATCGATGTATGGACTGTCGGTGAACTCCAATCTGGAGACCATTGGAAACGCTGCTTTCTATGGAACCAGCCAGAATACTACGGCGAACAAGGAAGATAATATTTGCAAAACCTTCTCCGGTCTGACCAAAGTGGATACTACATCCGCAACGAGCCTGACCGAAATCGGGGACAGCGCATTTGCAAGAAGTAACGTGAACAACTTAACCATACCCAAGACGGTGACCCAATTGAAGAATAATCTTTGTGAATCCTGTTCCAATTTGCGAACCTTTTCCTGGGGCTATGATTCGGAGGAAGTGGCTGGCATTGGTGATAATGCATTTAAAGATTGTATTCAGTTAACCAACATTACCTTACCGGTAACGGCTGTTTGGGCGAAGACGTTGTTCTCTGGTTATTGCGGACGTGAGAATGGATTATCCTTAATTGCTTCCAAGCCCAACGATACAGCTACAGTGGTATTCGATCAGGCAACCAAGCTTCCGTTCTATTGCTTTACCAAATTTGAACCGGCCTTGGTATCCATGTCTTTAACCGATAAAGAGGACATTCAAAATGCCGCGAATATCGTAGAGATGGATTCCAATCGCTATGTGAAAGTGTTAAGTGAAAGCCAATTTAAGGAATTAAGAGAATTGTACCGTATGGGAATTACCTGGGAGACCAACAACCTGGTTCTTTACGGAAAAGAAAAGGGGGATGTAGACCTCACGGTAACCGGCTCTGTATACTTGCATGATTTAAACAAATTAGATCTGAGAGTTTCGATCTCACAAAACTATTCCGTGAAAGTGGATGAGTTGCCCATTGATGAGTTTACCATGAACAATTCCCGTATTGTGGATTCCATCCTTTATATGAATAGTGAAAGTACCAATGGTGAAAGAATTCAAGCCAAATACGGACCGAAGAATACGACGGACATCATCAGCTGGACGGTAGAAGATGAAAACGCAGCAACGGTCAGTGACCCGGAGGTAAATACAGACCAGGCAACCAGTACCGTAACGGTAAAACCGGTAAATCCGGGAATTACCAATCTGGTTGCAAGCTATGGCGAAAATGTTCAGAATAAATTGGAAGTTCGTGTTTTGGCTCCTGCCAATAAGATTGAACTGTCCGATACCAAGTTAGGTTTGGCTTCCGGGGATCAGGCGACCTTAACTGCAAATTTAGGTTTTGATTCAAAATACGACAATGTGAATCCGGCCTACAAGGATCAGGTGCTTTATTCTTCCAGTGATGAAGACATTGCAACCGTGGATCCGGTTACCGGCACGATCACGGCTCATGGAAGCGGCACCGTAAATATTACGGCCAAGGCAGTTGCTTCCGGAAGAACCGCAACCTGTACCGTAGCTGTGCTCCAGGAGAAAACACCGATTGATTCCATCGAAGTAAAAGCCAATGGTTTGGAATATGCAAACGGTGCCAATAAGATTTCCATCGATAAGGATAAGACCGCTTATATTACATTCAATGTTGAATATTTACCTTATCCTACCACCGACTTTTTAGAATACACGGTGGGAGATGAATCGGTTATTAAAGTCTCGAAGAGAACTTCCATGGATAACGGGAAAGCTTCGGTAACCATTGAACCGGTAGGAGCCGGAACTACGACGTTAACCATTCAGGGTGGTAATAAGAAGCAAGTGGTGGACGTGGAGGTTTATATGAAGGCTACCGGACTTACGTTATCCGATCAAGAGGTATCCCTGGATGTTGGAAAGACGAAGAAGGTAACGGCGAGCAGCGAGCCTGCAGGCGTGAAGACAAACCTTGAATATTCCACCAACAATGATCAGGTAGCTAAGGTAGCAGCGGACGGAACCATTACGGCTGTTGCCAAAGGAAGCTGTAACATTACAGCGAAGGATACGATTTCCGGAAAAACCGCTTCCTGCAGTGTGAAGGTAACGGAGCCGGTTAAGAAATTAAGTATTAAAGCTCCGACCGGTAATACCAAGAAGGTCATTGTAAAGAAGGGCACCAGTGTGCAACTGTCCAAGTTTGCCACCAATCTGAATGATACAACGGACACCTTCCAATTCTCAGCAAAGAAAAACAAGAAAGGATCTGTTACGCCGGAAGGATTGGTCACGGCTAAGAAGCCCGGAAAATTTAAAGTATTATTAACCGCCTATAACGGAGATCATAAACGGTTGACCAAGAAGATTACCGTTAAAGTTGTTAAGAAGAATAAGAAAGCCAAGAAGGTTAAGATCAAAGGTAAGAAGAAAGTGAAAGTCGGGAAGACCCTTTGCTTATTGGCAAAATTCAAACCGGCAGCTGCGACATCTACGATCACCTGGGCAACTTCCAATGGTTCGGTTGCGAACGTTGACGGATATGGCGTGGTAACCGCGGTAGCCAAAGGAAAGGTTAAGATTACTGCTTCAACGGATAACGGTAAGAAGAAGACCATTAAGATTAAAGTGAAGTAAGTTGATCGGACATGACATCCCATTGAAAAGCAAGCTTTTCAGCAATGTCTAATCAAATCGACGGTGAATTATAACGGAATTTTACTCTTTTTTAAAAAACACCCTTGACAATTGTTGTCAGGGGTGTTATCTTTATGTTAGATGATATTAGCACTCGTGATGGATGAGTGCTAATAAATGGGAAACACACCGGATGGAGAGGAGTGTTTGTGTGGAATTAGATGAGAGAAAAAAGAAGATTCTGGAAGCAATCCTTCGTACCTATATTGAAACCGGAGAGCCGGTAGGGTCCAGAACTGTTTCCAAATATACGGATCTGAATCTAAGCTCGGCGACGATCCGGAATGAAATGGCCGACCTGGAAGAAATGGGATATATCTTACAGCCCCATGCTTCGGCGGGGCGAATTCCTTCCGATCTTGCTTATCGTATGTATGTCAATGAGCTGCTTGAGAATCGAGAAGAGAATTCCAAGTCGAATGAGGAGGATTCCGACCAGGTTTTGATCGACCGGTCGGATCAGATCGATCAAATGGATCAGATGCTTCAGAGGCTGGCGAAGCTTTTGGCAGAGAATACCAACTACACCACCATGGTCAGCAAGCCCAAATATAAGCATAAAAAGATTAAGTTTATTCAGTTAAATCCCATGTCGGATGCCCAGGTCTTAATGATCTTGGTACTGGATAACAATCACGTAACCAACCGGATCATTTCCCTGGAAGAATCGGTGGATGACAATGTGATCGCTCAATTGAATTTCATTATTAACGCGGCGTTGAATGGACTGGATGTTACGGAGATCAATCTGCAGATCATGCAGCAGATCCGGGATAAAGCCGGTGAATATGGAGATCTGGCGGGGAGTGTGTTAGAGTCCATTGGTGAGGCTCTTAGCGCGGAAGATACGTCGGAGATTTATACATCCGGGGCTACCAATATTTTAAAATATCCCGAGTTGAGTGACAAAGAGAAGATGGCTTCCCTTCTTACCACGTTTGAGGAAAAACAAAAATTGCAGGCATGGGTGAATGACGATTATATGGACGTGAATGGAGAGGAACATGAGATTCAGGTATATATCGGTGACGAATCCCCCATTGAATCCATGAAGGACTGCTCGGTGGTAACCGGGACCTATCGGATCCGCGAGGGGGTTTATGGAAAGATTGGAATCGTTGGTCCGAAACGAATGAATTATAAAAAAGTCGTATCAACCCTGGAGAGCTGTATGCAGCAGTTGGATGATATTTTTAAAGAAGCTCCCAAGCAGATTGAAAAAAAGAAGTAGAAAGGATCATAAGTCATGGTTGAGGAAAACAAAGAACAGGAAAAAGTGGAAATACAGGATCCGGAGGAAATGGCTGGACAAGAAGTTTCGGGAAGCGATCCGATCCGGGATGTGGAAGAGGAAGCGGTTCCGGAGACGAACGAGGATGTGACCCGGAAGACCGAAGGAGAAGTATCTCAGGAGACCGAAGAAGAGGGAGAGGACGTCAGGGATCAGACATCCGGGGAGAAGGATTCAAAGGATAAGAAAGACAAGAAAGATAAGAAAAATAAGAAGGATAAGAAGGATACAAAGATTCAGGAGTTGGAGGATCGCCTGCTTCGGAATATGGCGGAGTTTGAGAATTTCCGCAATCGCTCGGAAAAAGAAAAGGCCGGGATGTTTGAAATGGGAGCGAAGTCGGTGATCGAGAAATTATTGCCGGTGGTAGATAACTTTGAACGGGGTCTGGAAATGATCCCGGAAGAGGAGAAAGGAAGCGGATTTGTAACGGGAATGGCAGCGGTGTATAAGCAAATGACCGATTCCCTGGAAGAGCTAGGGGTTACCCCCATTGAAGCCGTTGGCAAAGAATTTGATCCGAATCTTCATAATGCGGTGATGCATGAGGAAGACGAGGAGCAGGGCGCCAACCTGGTCGTGGAAGAATTCCAAAAAGGGTATAGGTATCACGATACGGTGGTACGGCATTCCATGGTAAAGGTTGTTAATTAATAGATCAAAAGTAATCGAAAAAGAGAAAAACATTTTGTGAGAGTGTCAGACACTCGGAATGGAGGAAAAAATGAGTAAGATTATAGGAATTGATTTAGGAACAACAAACAGTTGTGTGGCAGTGATGGAAGGTGGAAAACCGGTGGTGATTCCCAATGCGGAAGGAAGTCGTACCACCCCGTCCATCGTAGCTTTTACAAAAGAAGAAGAGCGTTTGATCGGAGAGCCGGCCAAACGTCAGGCGGTGACCAATGCGGATTACACGATCTCATCCATTAAAAGACATATGGGTTCGGATTATCGTGTGGAAATTGACGGAAAGAAATTTTCACCCCAGGAAATCTCTGCGATGATCCTGCAGAAGTTAAAAGGGGATGCGGAGAACTATCTGGGAGGAGAGAAAGTAACCGAAGCAGTTATTACCGTGCCGGCTTACTTTAACGACGCACAGCGTCAGGCAACCAAGGATGCCGGTAAGATTGCAGGACTGGATGTAAAACGTATTATCAACGAGCCGACGGCAGCTGCGTTGGCCTATGGTTTGGATAACGAAGGCGAGCAGAAGATCATGGTATACGATTTAGGAGGCGGTACCTTCGACGTATCCATTATTGAGATCGGTGACGGCGTGATCGAAGTATTGTCCACATCCGGTGATAACAAATTAGGTGGTGACGACTTCGATAACAAGGTATGCGATTACATGGTATCGGAATTTAAAGCCAAAGAAGGAATTGACCTTTCCGGCGATAAGATGGCCATGCAGCGTTTGAAGGAAGCAGCGGAGAAAGCGAAGAAAGAGCTTTCCGCAGCAACTACAACCAACATCAACCTTCCCTTCATTACAGCAACGCAAGAGGGGCCGAAACATTTTGATATGAATCTGACCCGTGCCAAATTCGACGAATTAACCGCGGATCTTGTGGAACGAACAGCCACCCCCGTTACCAATGCATTGCGTGATGCGGGAATCAATGCATCCGAGCTTGGCAAGGTACTTTTGGTAGGTGGTTCCACCAGAATCCCTGCGGTTCAGGATAAAGTAAAACAATTAACCGGACATGAACCGAACAAGAGCTTGAACCCGGATGAGTGTGTAGCGCTAGGTGCTTCCATTCAGGGCGGTAAGTTAGCCGGAGATACCGGGGCCGGAGAAGTTCTGTTGCTGGATGTAACCCCGTTGTCTCTTGCTATTGAGACCTTAGGTGGTGTAGCAACCAAGTTGATCGAGAGAAATACGACCATCCCCACGAAGAAGAGCCAGATCTTCTCTACGGCGGAGGATAACCAAACGGCTGTGGATATTAATGTGGTTCAAGGGGAGCGTGAGTTTGCAAGAGATAACAAATCCTTGGGACAATTCCGCTTGGATGGAATTCCTCCTGCCAGAAGAGGAATGCCTCAAATCGAGGTAACCTTCGATATTGACGCAAACGGGATTGTAAATGTATCCGCGAAGGATTTGGGAACCGGTAAGGAACAGCATATTACCATTACCGCAGGTTCTAATATGTCCGACGAGGAAATCGATAAAGCCGTGAAAGAAGCAGCTGAATTCGAGGCTCAGGACAAGAAGAGAAAAGAAGCGGTGGATGTGAAGAATGAAGCGGACAGTATGATCTTCCAGACCGAGAAGGCTTTAAGCGAAGTCGGTGACAAGGTGGATCAGGCTGAGAAAGATAAGGTTCAGAGTGAGTTGGATGCTCTTAAGAAGAAGTTAGAGAACATGCAGCCGGAGACCATGACCGAGGCAGATGTGGAAGAGTTGAAGAAAGACAAGGAGAACTTGATGAATTGTGCCAGTCAGGTGTTCTCCAAGATGTACGAGCAAACAGCCGGTGCCCAGGGAGCAGGTCCGGATATGGCCGGTGCTCAGGGAGCTGGTCCGGATGTAAATCCGCAAACCAATGATGCAAGTGGAAATGGCAAAGACGATGACGTGATCGATGGAGATTTCCGTGAGCTGTAATTGATGATCAAGATGGGAAGTTTGGGGCTCCAGGTGTAAATCTGGAGCCCTTATACGGAATTGGAGGATAAAATGGCTGATAAGAGAGATTACTATGAAGTCCTGGGCGTCGGGAAAGACGCAGACGACGCGGAAATAAAAAAAGCATATAGAAATCTCGCAAAGAAATATCACCCGGACGTAAACCCTGGAGATAAGGAAGCGGAAATAAAATTCAAAGAAGCATCGGAGGCTTATGCGGTCTTAAGTGATGCGGAAAAACGTCGTCAATATGACCAGTTCGGACATTCTGCCTTTGAGGGAGGTGCCGGCGGTGGCGGCTTTGATTTCTCCGGTATGGACTTTTCTGATATTTTCGGCGACATCTTCGGTGGTGGCGGCGGTTTTGGCGGCTTTGGCGGCTTTGGTGATATTTTCGGCGGAGGCAGAAGAAGAGACCCGAATGCACCCATGCGAGGTGCCAACGTGGAAACCCGGGTGGAAATCACATTGGAAGAAGCTTGTACAGGAATGGATAAGGAAATGACGCTTCCTTTGAAGGAACCCTGTTCCACCTGTAACGGCTCCGGAGCAAAGCCTGGGACCAAGCCGGAGACCTGTTCTACCTGTGGTGGCAAAGGTCAGGTCTACACCACTCAGAAAACCTTTTTGGGAACGATACAGAATATCAGCACCTGTCCCGACTGTAAAGGAAAGGGTACCATCCTTCGTGAGAAGTGCTCGGATTGTCGGGGCGAGGGCTTTGTTAAGAAGAATGTAAATTGCGTGGTAACCATTCCGCCCGGGATCCATCATGGACAGAGCATTCGAATTCGCGGAAAGGGAGAACCCGGATTAAATGGCGGTCCCAGAGGAGATTTGTCCGTCGTTGTATTGATCAAGCGGAATGATCACTTCCAGAGAGAAGGGGATGATATCTATTCCACCGAGCGTATTCCTTACGCGACTGCAGTTCTGGGCGGGGAGATTGAGGTTCCTACGATTGACGGTAAGGTAGCTTATACCGTAAAGGCCGGAACCCAAAGCGGCAGCACCGTTCGATTAAAAGGAAAGGGAATGCCGGTATTGCAAAGAAAATATCGGGGAAACCATTATGTGACCTTAGAAGTGGATGTGCCCAAAGGGCTGTCCAGAGATCAGAAGAAAAAGCTTCAGGAATTCCAGGAAAGTTTGGATGGAAAGAAGAAGAAAAAACTAGGGTTGTAAAAAATGCAGCCAACAGCGGTCAACCGGTGCGGTTGCGCCATGCTGGCTGTAAATCGCAACATCATGCAGGTTGTGAATTGCAACATTATCATCAAAAAGGATGCCCTTTCTATAGAAAGGACATCCTTTTAAATTTCTTTCTAAATCCTTTTTGATTATGCTACAGAGATCTTACATTTTTGAACTGTAATTTCATCACCAGTAGTATAAGGACAGTTATCCTTCAAGTTCGGGATATAGAACATGATCGGATAGTTGATTCCTGTATCAGGATCCTTGTCACCGTTCATAGCATCGCTGGGAATGGTGTAAGAGAACTTAAATGTGTAAGTCTTACCTTTCTTAACGGTACCAGCTTTAACGGTACAATGTCTATGCTGCTTATCTTTCTTAACCGTAGCCAAGCTCCATTTTTTATTTGCTTTCTTAGCAATCTTAGCACGAAGTTTCTTATCAATGACATGATAAACGAAAGGATAAGAACCGTCTGTACCACCCTTGGTGTAGTTCAAGCAGAAGCCTAACTCAGCCAAGTCATGTTTACCGCTGTTCTTTAATTTCACCATGAAATTCAATTTAACTCCACGATAATCCGTTACATCGGAGTTAGCAGGATCATACAAAGAAGCCTGACATAACCAAATACGGAAAGAGCTGTATTTGAATTCGCTGTAAGGACATTTAACAGGAGGTGCATAGGATTCACCGGTTTCAGAGTTAGATCCGGTCTCCTTAGCAAGATCATAAATGACCTTACCGGACTTAGCGCTGCCTACGGTTACTTTACAAGTTTTGGTCTCAGAACCGATCTTTGCGGTAATCGTAGCAGAACCTTTTTTGATTCCTTTGATCTTAACGGACTTACCTTTTTTCTTGTTGATGGAAACAACAAGTTTGTCACTGGTGGACCATTTCGCTTTTGCGCTGGCTTTTAATTTCATGCCTTCGCCCATACTGATAGTTACTTTTGTCTTGCTTAACTTTGCTTTTGCAGCAGAAGCAGTGTCTGCAGTGCTAATGACACTTGCAGCAGATGCAACCATAGCAACCGCAAGAGTCGTCGCCATGATTTTCTTACATACTTGTGAGAACATAAAAATTCTTCCTCCTTTATTTTTTATGTTCGCATTGGTAAATATTAACAATGCGAAAAGCAACACTGTAGGAACATTATATCATTTTCACCAAAAAAAAGCAAGCAACAAATTAGGAAAATATGAAACTTTCAGAATCTGTTAAAGTACGATAAATTGCGATTTTTAGGGGATTGTGATATGCCTTCCTTATTTCTTAAATAAATATAACGAAAAAATGTGTCAAAATTACGGATGATATTCTTTTTTTTCTAAATTATAAAAGCGGGTATGTCTGGGCTCCCATTTTAGTTTGACGGTGCCCACCGGGCCGTTACGCTGCTTGGCGATAATGATCTCGGCAATGCCTTTTTCTTCCGAATCTTTGTTATAATAATCGTCGCGGTAGATCATCATAACGACATCGGCATCCTGTTCGATGGCACCGGACTCACGGAGGTCAGAAAGGATCGGTCTGTGATTGTCTCCCTTCCTGGTCTCAACGGATCGACTAAGCTGAGAGAGGGCAATGACCGGACAATTCATTTCCCGGGCTAAGGCTTTTAAGGAACGGGAAATATTACTGATCTCATTCTGCCTTGATTCCACTCGTTTTTCATCGGAACTCATGAGCTGCAGGTAATCGATGATGATCAGATCCAGCCCTTTTTCCAATTTCAGCTTTCGACATTTGGAACGCATTTTGGAAATGCTGATTCCGGCGGTATCGTCAATAAAAAGGGAAGAATCACCGATCTGAATCACACTGTCTGTTAGGTCTTCCCATTGTTTTTGCTGTAAATTCCCGTCGCGGATGGAGACGGCATCCACCTTCGCGTTGGTGGAGATCATTCTTTTTACTACCTCAGAGGCGGCCATCTCCAGGCTGAAAATAGCGGTTGTATGATTCCCGCGCACGGAAACCGCGTCCGCGATATTTAGCGCCAATGCGGTTTTTCCCATGGAAGGGCGGGCGGCGATCAATACCAGGTTGGAGGGCTGAAGTCCGCCAGTCATCCCGTTTAAGTCAATAAAACCAGTGGAAAGACCGGTGAGTTTTCCCGGATTTTCCGCCGTTTTCTGAATTTCTTTTAAGGCTTCCAAAGATAGGTCGGTAATGGAAGTAAAATCACTGCTGCCCTGGTCTTGCAGGGCGTCAAAGATATTTTTTTCCGCATGAGCAAAAATCGCCTGCGTGGTGTCGGCGGCTTCATAGCACTCGTTGGTCACCTGTTCCGTGGTGCGGATCAGACTACGTAATAAGGACTTATCTTTTACAATGCGGATGTGATGTTTGATATTCGCAGACGTGATAACCGAAGAGAAAATATCCGATAGGAATTGATAAGAGATCAGATCTTCCGGTGTATCCATTTCCCGTAATTTGTTTTGGACGGTAATGATATCGATGGGCGACATTTCCTGATTCAGGGCCACCATGGCTGAAAAAATCTGACGGTATGCCGGGTGGTAGAAGTCAGATGCCTGTAAATGGTCAATGGCATATTCCACGGTATCGGCATCCATGAGAATCGCGCCGATAACCGAACGCTCCGCCTCCATATCATTGGGGAGAGTTCGACGAATTCCTTCCTCCATGAGTTACTCCTTTTCTCGCACATGTACGGTAAGTTCCCCTGTAACACTGGGGTGAAGTTTAATGGGAACGTGGTAAGTTCCCAAGGCCTTGATCGGTTCTTTTAATTGCATTTTTTTCTTATCCAGATCCAGACCGAATTGCTCTTTGGCCAATTGGGAGATTTCCTTGGTGGAAACCGAGCCGAAGGAACGCCCATCTTTCCCTGTTTTCATAGAGATCTCCACGGTTAAGTCTTTGATCTTGTCGGCTAAATCCTTGGCATCCTGAAGATTTTGAGCGGCGATCTTATCGTCATTTTTCTTACGAAGCTTTAAATCGTTCAGATTTTTATTGGTTGCTTCCAATCCTAAATTCTTCTTTAAAATACAGTTTCTGGCATAGCCGTCATTTACATTTACGATTTCCCCCTTCTTACCAAGGGATTTAACGTCTTCTAAGAGAATTACTTTCATTCTAAGTCACCTGCTTCTTTCATTAGTTGTAGAGTGTTGCGTACACGTCCGGCTGCGTCTTGTAAGGTGATTCCATCAATCTGTGTTCCGGCAGAATTTAAATGACCGCCACCTCCCAAACGTTCCATGATCAGCTGTACATTCACCTCGTCAATGGAACGGGCACTGATAAATACTTTGCCATTAAATTCCGTCAGGACAAAAGATGCCTTTACGTTAATCACATCCAGGAGCTCATTCGCGATTTTGGAAGCCACGATCGTAGGGGATTCCAATTCTTCTCCCTTGCAAATGGAAATGGCATAGTGATCCATGAAGATTTCCGTATTCTGAATGGCAGCTGCCCGTACCTTATATTCGGAGATATCGGAGCGGAACATTTTACGGATTCGCATAATATCGGCACCCTTCCTGCGAAGAAACGCAACCGCTTCAAAGGTACGGACGCCGGGTTTGTTCATAAAATTGTTGGTATCCAGCATGATACCGGAATACAGAATGTCTGCCTCAGCAGCGGTAATCTTAACTTCGTCCCCTACGTATTGCAGGATTTCCGCTACCATCTCGCAAGCGGAAGAAGCAAAGGGTTCTACATAGGAGAGGGTAGGATTCACGAATGTTTCGGCCCCTTGACGGTGGTGATCCAGTACCACCAGATGTTTCGCATTGGTAACCAGGGAAGGTTCGTCGGTATAGGAAGGACGGTTTACATCCACGATTACCAACAGGGTATCGGAGGTCATAATCTCATTCGCCCGATCCCCTTTTATAAACATATCCTCTTCATAATTGGCGTTATCCGTGAAGGTCTGAATCGCCGGGCGCAGGGAAGAAGTTACGTTATTAACAATAATGTGGGCCGGTTTTTCCAGGGATTTAGCAATCCGGTAAATGCCCACGGCACTTCCTACGGCATCCACATCCGGTAGATGATGTCCCATGATCAGAACCTGATCGGCCGCCAAGATGGATTCTCGAAGAGCATGAGCCTTGACACGGGCTTTCACCCGGGTGTTCTTCTCTTGCTGCATCCGCTTACCGCCATAATAGAGAAGATTATCCTTGGTCTTGACAACCACCTGATCTCCCCCGCGGGCCAACGCGATATCAATGGCGCTTCGGGCGTATTCCTGTTTCTTTAAATAGATATCATTTAATACGGCAATTCCCAAACTAATGGTAATGGAACTGCCTTCATTTACCTCAATGTTTCGGATCTCATCAACGATGGAGAATTTATCCGCTTGCATTTGTTTTAAATATTTATGGCGGAAGAACACGATGTATTTGTCTTTTTCCAGCTTCTTAGAAATCGCGTCGTGCTTGGACATGTATTTGTTGATCTTCCGATCGATCAATGCGGCGAGAAGAGACCGGCGAACCTCATCTAAGGGATCCAGGGATTCATCGTAGTTATCAATGTATAAAAATCCCATATCCAGGCGCTCTTCCTGATTCTCCCTGATGTAATGAACGATCTCGGTTTCATCGGAGAAGAGAAATAGATAGAAATATTCTCCAATGCCAAGAGTGGAAGAGGCGGTAGCAGAACCGGAAATCTGGTTAATATGCACCTTCTTAATGGTTGTATTGTAATAAATTTCATCCTTAACAAAATGAACATCGGAATTCTTATCCATTTTCTCCGGATACGTATTATTGGTTAATTCCGGAATATAGGAATCCACAGGCGCCGTCGCCTTCTTGTTGTCCAAAAACTTGGTCTGGAATAACTGATTATACCATAGGCAATTGCCGTTAACGTCTGTGATCAGCAAGGGTTCCTGGAATTGAGAACAGAGTCCCTTCATGGTTTGATTGTAGTCAATGGCATAGCCTAACAGATCCTGAAGCAGACGGTTACGCAGAACGAAAAATACTACGAGGATGCCGATCAGGTACGCGGCAAAAAATCCGCTAACGATCAGACCGGCCCGGACGTTGAAAAAATAAACCGTCACGTTGGCGATCAAAAACAGGGCGGATAAGAGTAAGGGCCATAGTAAATAGGCACGTAATGTTCCTTTGATCTTTCCTTGATTCATACGCCTCACCTCCTTCGCAAAATACCCAATATATTATACCACAGATTTCCTGAAAAGAAAAGAAAAAAGTCGATTGATCCTTATGACAGGATCAATCGACTGTATATTCATCTACCGTTTCCGTTCATCTACCGATTTCATTCATCCGGTGATGGGATCAATCTACGGTGTAAGGCATTAATGCGATATGACGAGCACGCTTGATAGCACTGGTTAAAGAACGCTGATGTTTTGCACAGGTTCCGGTGATTCTTCTGGGAAGAATCTTACCGCGCTCAGATACGTATCTTCTAAGCTTTGCAGTATCTTTGTAATCGATGAAATCTGCCTCTGTGTCATAGCAAAATGCACAAACTTTTTTTCTTCTACGGGGTCCTCTTCTTCTGGAAGAATCACCGTTTCCTTTTGTAAAAGCCATTGAAATATCCTCCTTTGGATCGTTGGATTCGTTGGCGTTTTTTAGCTAAAGGGTAAATTATCTTTTACACCATCGGGGATGTTTAAGAAATCCTCATCCACATCAGTGGGAGCATTCGGTTTTACCGGTTCCTGAGGAGCTTGTGAAAATACATCGGCGGATCCGTGATTATCCGCGTGAGATTTGCGCTCCGCAAATTCGATTTCTTCTGTAATGATCTGAACCGAATATACTTTTTCTCCACTGTTGTTGGTATAATTGTCGTTTTGGATCCTACCGGTCAGAAGCATGCGAGAGCCTTGTTTGAAATATTTTTCTACAAACTCTGCCTGTTTTCCGAATGCCGTACAGTTGAAGAAATCCACATCGGTTTCTCCCTGGCGGGCAAACCGGCGGTTTACCGCAATACTAAATCTCGCAATTACCAACGAATTATCATTTCTGGAATAACGAATTTCGGGATCACGTGTTAAGTTTCCCATTAAGATTACTTTATTCATTCAAAGTTACCTCCTTCTTATGCCTCTTGTTTTACGCATAAGTAACGAAGCACGTTGTCAAGAATTCGTAAACTTTGCTCCAACTCGCCGGGAGTCTCAGACTCTGCGTCGAACTGAATGAAGTAATAATAGCCTTCGGTCATCTTTTGGATTTCATAGGCTAAACGTTTTTTGCCCCAGTCATCCACATTGGTGATGGTTCCGCCGAAGTTTGTGATATAAGCTTTTGCTTTCTCTACAGTAGCGTTTCTTACTTCGTCGTCTACTTTTGCACTAACAACTAAAGCCAATTCGTACTTATTCATCGTTGCTTGCACCTCCTTTTGGTCTCTGGCTCTCTTCATCCGAACCGAAGTTCAGACCGAGAACAAGGAATCATGATTCATATCACGGACTTTAATTGTAACATGATTAAAAAAAGAATGCAAGAAATTTTTGAAAAATATTTGCCCTCTCTCGTTACGATTCACCGTCGGTCTGGCATGGCATCGCTGGAAAGTTTGCTTTCAAAAGCGATGCCATGCCAGACCGACGAATCAGCAACCTGTCCCTGCATGATTGGGGCAGCCGGAAATGCGGCAATAGAGCCTTGCACTGGAAGCGTCGTGTCAGCTGGCTGTTCACGACCAAGAGCGCATAGCGAGCCCCGAGAATGAGGACAGGGAGCGTTGGATCGTAACAATTATAACGTCTCCTGCCGGATCCTTAGTGTAAAAACATCTTCAGGATCATAACAACCCAAAAGCCTAATCCGAATACCAGGAGTACCACCTGGTAGATCTTATCGGCGCGGTCAATCCGACCCTGCATACTGGCCTTTTTTTCCCGGTCGTAATCCTGCTCTGCATTAATGATTTCTCGAATGCGATTGGTGATCGTTTGCTTATCCATGTCCGCCTCCTTGTGTGTTGTTGCGTGGTATCGCCAAACCGTGCATTTGTGCAAGCGCAAGCACTGTTTTATCTTCAGACCTTGAATTTATCTGCCCATGATGTCAACGCACGACTTTATTGCTGCGCAATTCACGTCGTGCTAAAAACATTCGCAATCCGCGCATTTACTGCGTAAATGGCTACTTGCTCATGTTTTAGCGGTCCTCAGATAAAACCGTGCATTTGTGCAAGCACAAGCACTGCTTTATCTTCAGACCTTGACATCATTATATCAAAAACCGTGGGAATGTCAATGAAGGAAGAGAAGGGAAGTGCTTTGATTAGGATAAGGAAAAGAGAAGGGAAAGTGCTTTGATTAGGATAAGGAAAAGAGAAGGGAAACTGCTTTGATTAGGATAAGGAAAAGAAAAGTGAAAGCGGCTTGACAGAGGAGAACCATAAAATCTATAATAGGAAAGGAAAAAGGAAAGGGACAAGGAGGGGACCTATGGATCAATATAAAGTAACGGGGATGCATTGCGCGGCCTGTAGTGCCCGTGTGGAAAAGGCTGTGTCTAAGGTAGATGGCGTGGAGCGTTGTACGGTCAATCTTTTAACCAACTCCATGGCAGTGGAAGGGACGGCTTCTCCGGACCAGATTAGAAAGGCAGTGAAAAAGGCGGGGTATGGGGCAAAACCCATGAAAAGTAAAAAGAAGGTTTCCGTGGGACAGGAGCAAGATACCTTTGATACCGATGGGATCGAAGGCGGTCCAAAGGATGAGATTCAGGCACAGGTGATGTATTTGATCTCTTCGCTGGTATTTTTACTGCCGTTAATGTATGTGTCCATGGGGCACCATATGTGGAACTGGCCGGTATTTCCCTCTCTCGAGGGGAATTATCTCGGACTGGGAATTTGGCAAATGCTGCTAGCTACCGTTGTTTTGGTGATCAACCAGCGCTTTTTCATAAATGGCTGGAAGGGGATCTTTCACGGGGCTCTTAATATGGATACACTGGTTTCCTTAGGGTCCGGAATTTCGTATTTGTGGAGTGCGTACGTTCTGATCCGTATGACGGTAACGGTCAATCAGGGAGATATGGTAGAAACCATGGAATCCTACCACCTGTTGTATTTTGAATCGGCGGCGATGATCCTTACCTTGATCACCGTGGGGAAACTCTTAGAGGCGATTTCCAAAGGACGAACGACCAACGCGTTAAAGGGGTTGATGGAGCTGGCGCCGAAAACAGCTCACCTTCTACGGGAGGGGGAGGAGATCACCGTGCCGGTGGATCAGGTGAGTGTGGGAGACCTTTATGTGGTGCATCCCGGGGAGTGGATTCCCGTGGATGGAACGGTTCTGGAAGGGGAGAGCTTTGTGGATGAGTCGGCTTTAACCGGAGAGCCTTTGGCCAAAGGAAAATATCCCGAGGATCCGGTTAGCACGGCTACCATGAACCAATCCGGCGTTTTAACCTGCAAAGCTACACGGGTTGGCGAGGAACGGACGATAGCTAAGATCATTCAGATGGTAAACGACGCCACGGCGACGAAGGCACCGGTCAGCAAAATTGCCGACCGGGTGTCCGGAATCTTCGTGCCCATTGTCATGGGGATCGCGGTCCTTACCTTTATGATCTGGCTTTTTACAGGGGCGGATCTGGCTTTTGCTCTGGAACGAGGGATTGCTGTGCTCGTTATTAGTTGTCCCTGCGCGCTGGGTCTGGCAACTCCTGTGGCTGTTATGGTAGGAAATGGTGTGGGAGCCCGGAATGGTATTTTGTTTAAAACTTCAGAGGCTTTGGAAATGACCGGGAAAGTTAAGATCTGTGCCTTGGACAAAACCGGAACCATTACGGAAGGGAAGCCGAACGTAACCAGGGTCTTTCCAGCGGCAGGGGTTCTAGAAGAAGAACTGATCTCCTTGGCAAAGGGAGTGGAGGCTCCCAGCAAACATCCGTTGGCTCAGGCTGTTACCGATTATGGGAACATCCTCGGGCAGGAGATCCAAAACTTTCGAGAAGTTCCCGGGAAGGGCGTAGAAGGGATTTGTGAAGGTGAGAGGGTCAAAGGAGGTAATTATGGGTTTCTGGTGGAACCGGAGGAAGTGGGACTGTTAAAAAATCCGGAAGAATTGGAAAAACATTACCAAATGGAATCCCAAGGGATGTCTGTGATCTATTATAGAAAAGGTGAACAATATCTGGGGGCTCTGGCCATTGAAGACAGGGTGAAAGAAGACAGTAAGGAAGCCATTGCCGGGCTGAAGGAATTGGGAATTAAGGTTGTGATGATCACTGGAGACAGCGAAGGGAGCGCAAAAAAAGTTGCCGATGAAGTTCAGGTGGATGGGTGGATCGGAAATGTTTTGCCCGGGGAAAAAGAACAGAAAATAAGGGAACTTAAGAAGGAAGGGAAGATCATGATGGTGGGAGATGGGATCAATGACGCGCCGGCCTTAACGACGGCAGATGTAGGAGTTGGGATCGGTGCCGGAACGGACATTGCCATGGATGCGGCGGATGTGGTTTTGGTTCACAGTAAGCTACAAGATGTTGTGACAGCGGTCCGGCTAAGTAAGAAGACCATCCGGAATATTTATGAAAATCTGTTTTGGGCGTTTATTTATAATATCATAGGGATTCCTTTGGCGGCCGGTGCCTGGATCCATCTGCTTGGATGGAGCATTACTCCTATGTTCGGGGCCTTTGCCATGAGCCTTTCCAGTGTTTGTGTTGTCAGCAATGCCCTACGGTTAAACTTCTTTCAAAAAAAATAAAAAAACTCTTTACATCGTTTGGACGAAGTGATATGATATAAACACAACATGTTGTGGAAGAGGAGAAGGTCATTCACAACATTTTCGAACTTTGTAGAATAAAAGAAACAGGCAAAAACCAAGATGTAAGGAGTGTTAGGAAGGATGATAAAAACAAGAGTCATTAAAAGAAATGGAGAGGAAGTAGAGTTTAATGACAGCAAGATCATGAATGCAATTAAGAAAGCGAATGCAGAAGTATCGGAAGAAAAGCAAATGACGGTTATGCAGATCGCCGACATTACCCATCGTGTTGTGGATCGTTTATCAGAGGCACAACACGCAGCACATGTGGAATATATTCAGGATTTGGTGGAAATCGGTATTATGGAAGAGGGCGCTTATGAAGTGGCTCAGAAATACGTTCGTTACCGTTTTCGCCGGGAGATTTCAAGAAAGTCCAATACAACGGACAGTGAGATCCTTTCCCTGATCGATTGCAACAATGAAGAAGTGATTCAGGAAAACTCCAATAAAGATGCCAAGATCAACTCGACACAAAGAGATTATATGGCAGGACAAGTCAGCAAAGACCTAACCATGAGACTTTTGTTACCGGAAGAGATCGTGAAAGCCCATGAAGAAGGAGTGATCCATTTTCACGATTCCGATTATTATGCCCAAAGAGAGCACAATTGTGATCTGATCAACTTAGAGGATATGCTGCAAAACGGCACGGTTATTTCGGAAACCATGATCGAGCGACCTCATTCTTTTTATACGGCGTGTAATGTTACCACGCAGATCGTTGCCCAGGTTGCCAGCAATCAGTACGGGGGACAATCCTTCTCATTGGCTCATTTAGCTCCCTTTGTAGATGTCAGCCGTCAAAGGATTAAAAAAGATGTTATGCGGGAATATGCAACCTTAGGAATTCCGGCAGAGGATGATAGCGTGAATGAGATCGTTCATATGCGATTGTTGGACGAGATCAAAAGAGGAATCCAAACCATTCAGTATCAATTGATCACGTTGATGACCTGTAATGGTCAGGCGCCTTTTGTCACCATGTTCATGTATCTGGATGAGGTTGAGGGGCAGACCCGTAAGGATCTGGCTTTGTTGATCGAAGAGGTTTTGAACCAGAGATTGCAAGGTGTTAAGAATGAAAAAGGAATCTGGATCACACCGGCATTCCCGAAATTGATCTACGTTTTGGATGAGGATAATATTTCCGAGGATTCCGAATTCTGGTATTTAACCGAACTGTCCGCGGAATGTACGGCGAAGAGAATGGTTCCGGATTATATTTCTGCCAAGGTCATGCGGGAATTAAAGCAAGGGGATATCTATACCTGTATGGGATGCCGTTCCTTCCTGACTGTGGAAGACGCGCAAAGAAATCCGGATGGTTCCCATAAATACTATGGAAGATTTAACCAGGGAGTTGTTACCATTAACCTGGTGGATGTGGCTTGTTCTTCCAACGGAGATATGGATAAGTTCTGGGATATTTTAGAGGAGCGTTTGGAGTTATGCCATCGAGCGTTGCGTTGTCGTCATGAACGCCTGTTGGGAACCCGCTCAGATGTAGCGCCGATCCTGTGGCAGCACGGAGCGTTGGCCCGCTTGAAGAAAGGTGAGAAGATCGATAAACTCCTATATAATGGATATTCTACGATTTCTTTGGGATATGCGGGATTGTATGAGATGTGTGTTCGTATGACCGGAAAATCTCATACTTCGGAAGAAGGAAGAAAATTTGCGCTTTCGGTTATGCAGCGTTTGAACGATAAATGCAAAGAATGGAAAGAAGCGGAGCACATTAGTTATTCCGTATATGGAACGCCGATGGAATCCACGACCTACAAGTTCTCCAAGTGTTTGCAGCGTCGTTTCGGAATCATTCCCGGCGTTACCGACAAGAATTATATCACCAACAGCTACCACATTCATGTGCAAGAAGAAGTGAATGCGTTCGATAAATTATCCTTCGAGTCTGAATTTCAGAAACTCAGTCCCGGCGGAGCGATCAGTTATGTGGAAGTTCCCAATATGCAGAATAACATCCCTGCGGTCTTGGCCTTGATGAAACACATTTACAATAACATTATGTATGCGGAATTGAATACCAAAAGTGATTATTGTGAAGTGTGTGGTTATTCCGGGGAGATCTCCATTGTGGAAGATGATTATAAGAAGCTGGTTTGGGAATGCCCGAACTGTGGAAACCGGGATCAGAACCGGATGTCCGTAGCCAGAAGAACCTGCGGCTATATCGGAACCCAATTCTGGAATCAGGGAAGGACGCAGGAGATCAAGGATCGGGTATTACACCTATGATTTAACACTTGTAACAACGAACATTACGATTGTCGATCGTATGAAAATACCACAAAATATTACGCGCTTCAAGGCTGGCCCGATCTGAAAAGAAGGGTCAGCTTTTTGAGGATATTCGTTGCGATTATTTATGAAAAATGATTGACAAAGAAACTTTTTTTTAGTAAAGTGACAGTAGTCGCGGGAGAGTGAGGGAATAGTCGTGGGAGAGTGAGGGAACAAATGGATTGGGGAAAAATAAAGGAGGAATTTCTATGAAACAAAAAAAGAGGGTTTTAGCTTTCACGTTAAGCTTGGTTTTGCTGTGTGTGACTGCACTCGCGGATGTATCCGGGACCATATCCACAACGGCAAAGGCGGCGGAACAAGAGGAAGTGGTGGCAAGTGTTGCGCTTGCAACGGACCGGGAGGTACATGCAGAGATCGGGGAAACCGCTGAAATAGGCGTTTCATCGAAAGTGTTTCAGATTGGTGGAGGCGTTGTTCCCTGCGAGACAACCTATCAATGGTATAAGTTTGAGTTGGGAGCCGGTTATCAAAAAATCGACGGTGCAACCGAAGCTAGTTTTTCTATAACAATTACGTCTCAGGCAAACTGGGGAAGTTATTATTGCAAAGTGACCAATCAATTAGAGGAAGAAAGTGATTATTATTTTCAGGATACGGACAACGAGAAGATATCCGTGGCAGAAATATATTTTGGGATCACTCCGAAAACAGGAGTCCTAAGCCTTGAAACGTCCGACACGAATTATTTAACCAATCCCAAGGACCAGGAAGAACTTCATATGGAAGGAAAGGCATCCTCTACCCGCGGGGAGATTACGTATCAATGGTTCAAGGTTATCAATGATGAGAATGTGAGTATTTCAGGCGCCACAGAGGATACGTTGGATTATGTATACGATGCGGATGAGAATGTGACCCAATTCTATTGCAGGGTTAGCGATGGGATTGAAGTCCAGGTGGTAAACTACATCATCCAGTATAAAACAGAAACGCCTTATGTCATTAAGTCCCTTGGAACGACATACCGCTCTGTTAATGAAGGAGATACTGAGATCCTTAAGGTAAGTACAAAGATCAATGATACGGATTATACAGCGTCCTATCAATGGTATAAGGGGCAAATGGAAGAGGAAAATAAAATTGACGGTGAGACGAAAGATACGTTAAAGCTGGTCAAATTACAAAGTGAAGATGCAGGGAAATATCTATGTGAGGTTACGATCAAGAAAAAGGATGAGGAAGTGGACCATCAGGTATTTACCTATTCGATCAGCATATTTGGGAGTGTGACCGGAAGTCCCAATGCCGCTCTGTATGTGGTGAATGAAGCAGGCGAGGAAGTAGACGCGTTTATGGAAGGGGAGGAAGCGCATTTTACCGTAGAATTTCGAAATGGGACAAATCCTCAATATCAATGGTTGTTATATCCGAACAACGGTATGTATGATAACAATGGGAATCCGATTCCAACCTTATTGGAGGAAACCGGAAAGGAACTGGTTTTAAAAGATCTGAATCCGGATCAAAGCGGTCAGATGGTTGTAAATGTTACCTATACAGATAGCAATGGTAACGAACAAATGATCACCGCATCTACCGGGTTTGTAGTTAGCGATGATTATGGGATTGATATATTGGACACCGGACATACTGCAAAGCAGGCGTCTTTGGGAGACAGTGTCAGTTTGTCCGTGGCAGCCAACTGTGTAAATGGAGAGCTTCATTATCAATGGTATCAGGTGTTTGAGGATTATTCCATCGTGGAGATCCAGGGAGCGACCAGTTCGGTTTATACCATTGATGAGGTGACGGAAGATACATTTCATTGTGGCTACTATTGTGCTGTCAGCAATGGAAATCAGTCTGTGAACAGTGGTTATTATACCATATATGAGAAGTCCCCGATCGTTTCCTATGTAGGATATAAACCGTTTGCAGTGGGAATTGGCGAGAGCCTTCAGATCAATGTAAACGATATTGTTCCGGATGCGAAGGCGATCACCGGTTCTGACGTGTATTACAGGGTTCAGAAGTATGATCGTGATTCCTATCGATATGTAACAATGCTGGATACGAAGTCGGCGAATATTTTGTTCTCCAATGTGACGAAAGAGGATTATGGGGTTTATATAATAACCAAGCATAATGAATCCTATTCGGCTGAGTATTATGTATGTTTGCGACCCGATGACTATTTAACATTTGCGGATCAAGAGGAACGGGATCATGTGACGACGCTGGATGGTTATGTCATGAGTTCGGCAGAAGAAGAAGGATGTCTTGTTCCGAATAATCTTTACAGTAAGCTTACCAAATATAGCACCTCGAATCCTAAAATCAGGGATTTTGTTTCCGGAACGCCGGCAGACGAATATGTAGAGGATGAGAAAGCTTACCGCGTTCGAAGAGAAAGCTTCGCGGTTGTCTTTGGAAGCAAAGTGACCATGGATGCGACAGCTGTTTCTTCCATTGGCAATGAGCCGACGTATCAATGGAAGAAAGTGGAGGATGATGGTACGATTTCGAATATAACCGGAGCAACAAAACCTGTTTTAACGGTATTACCGAATGAAGACGATCTTGCACCCGGTGTTCGTTACGTCTGTGTTGTTCGAACGGATTTATCCACCGCGATTTATGAGGCAGAGGTATTGGCCATGTCTCGGAATCAATCGGTAACCATTCAGGGCGATGAGCCGGGAACTCAATACGTAAAACCGGGAGATACCGTGAAACTTGAAGCAACCTGTGCGTTTCCGGATACCCCGGATGTAACTTGGAACATTCAAACCTCGAAAACTCGAAGAATATTGGATTCTCAATCGTTATCCTGTGAATATCAGGTAGATGAGAAAGATTTTATCCAGGTGGCTCCCGGCGTACAAATTGCCATGGTGAAAGTTACGTGTCAAGATACCAGAAACAACAGTGCTTCTGCGAAGATCATGCTTGCAATCCTGGATTCGGATGCATGCCTCCAAGAAGATCTGCCGGCATTCGATGTTTCGGACTTATTGTTTCAATACGAGGATGTTGAAGGGGATGCGGACATAGAAAAAGTAATCGGAACGCTGTTTGAAACTTATCAGGTTGCGGGGGCAGAGTCGTTGCAGATTACCTTTGATAAGGATGTATCCATCCTTATTAAAAATGAGGTATTAAAAGAGTTGAATGTACAACTTTCTCTGGATGTTTTGAATTCGAAGGGAGAAGTGGTTTGTTCCTTTGGTGAGAATGGTGAGGATGTTGCCGGTAAGACCATTGAATTAGATGGAGATTCCGCAACATTTGCGGTACGATTTGCGGGAATGACCCGTGAAAATTACTCGGAACAGAGTTCCAGTTTAATTCCCACGAACATCGGGAGTTACGCTTATTTATATTATTATATGATGAATGAACTCCATGCCGGCTATCGTGTAAGCGAGATCAAAGAAAAAGAGGCAGGTGTTGAGTCCAGTGAGGAACCTACGGCAGTACCTGACGTGGTACCCACCGCAATTCCTTCGGGGGTGCCTGCGGTTGAAACGCCTGTGCCCACCGATGCCAACGAAGAAACCTCGGGAACAGTGGAAAGCGCGGCACCTACAGAAAGTGAGACACCTGGGGAAAGTGCAGCACCCGGGGAAAGTGTAACGCCTGTTACAAGTCCGACGCCTGTAGGAAGTGAGACACCTGGGGAAAGTGCAGTTCCTTCTGCAAGTGCAAATGCGTCTGTCACCCCGGCTGCACCGTCTGGAACAACAAGTCCTGCAACCTATGATGCATCGGTGGAAGCGGTAGAAACTACCATGTGGGTTGGCGATGGAAAATACAAAGTGATCGGTGAAGGAACCGTTGGATTGATCGGCGTAAAAGGAAAGTTGAAGAAGTTCAGTGTTCCGGCCTCCATTCAATACAACCAAAAGAATTACAATGTGGTTTCCATTGAGAAAAAGGCATTTAAGAACCAAAAGAAACTAAAGAGTGTTGTGATCGGTTCCAAAGTGAAAAGCATTAAGAAAAAGGCATTTGTGAAATGTAAGAAATTAAAGAAGATCACGATTCGATCCAAAGTTTTGGTTTCCGTTGGAAAGAAGGCATTTGCCGGAGCGGCGAAGAAATTAAAGATCAAAGTTCCCGGTTCCAAGAAGAAAGCATACAAAAAGATGCTGAAGAAGAGCAAATTGCCGAAGAAGACAAAGATCAAATAAGAAACATTCGGGTAAGAATGCAGATCAAAGGGATTCTCCTTTTCGGGAGGATCCCTTTTTCATGCGTCGTGTCAGCTGGCTGTTCACGACCAAGAGCCCATAGCGAGCCCCAAGAATTGGGGTAGGGGGCTGTAAATCGTGCGATTTTTAGGAAAGTGTCAGGATTTTCTTGACTTTTTTCCGGATTTATGATATCATAAAACCATCAAAAGAAAACAACATAGAAACGAACAATTTAAGATAAGAGGCAAAGCAAGTGAAAGCTTGTGACGCAAAGCTATAGGGACTGTAAGATGTCAGCCAGTTGCACTAAGATGAAGCATCACACAGTCCGGGTGGTGTTTTTTTATAGGATAGACTACCGGGTGGATGATATGAATATGGATGATGACGAAGACGATTGAATAACGCCTCTTTTTTTCACTAGAGGAGCCACGGATTTTGCTGTGGCTCCTTTTTTGAATGTCTTGGATCTTTTTTGGGAGGACAGACTCTGGAAGAAAGGTTACGATTCACAGCCGCGACTTGACAATTCCTAATATTTTTTTTATACTAGATTGCGTACGAAATGTGTAAATTGATTGGAGGAAACAAACATGGCAAAAAAACCCTATTATCTTACAACGGCCATTGCCTATACATCCGGGAAACCCCACATCGGAAATACTTACGAGATCGTGTTGGCAGACGCCATTGTCCGTTTCAAACGGTTCCAAGGTTATGATGTTCGCTTTCAAACCGGAACCGACGAGCATGGACAAAAAATTCAATTAAAGGCAGAAGAAAGTGGAATTACACCGAAAGAGTTTGTGGATCGGGTATCTTCGGAGTTGAAGGGGATCTGGGATATGATGAATACCACCTACGATCGTTTTATCCGTACTACGGATCCGGATCACGAAGAACAAGTGAAAAAGATATTTACCAAGCTTTATGAGCAGGGAGATATTTATAAAGGGTTTTATGAAGGCATGTATTGTACGCCTTGCGAATCATTTTTTACGACCTCCCAGCTGGTGGATGGGAAATGTCCGGATTGCGGAAGAGAAGTTCAGCCGGCCAAGGAAGAAGCCTATTTCTTAAAGCTAAGCAAATATCAGGATCGCTTAATGAAGCATATTGAGGAGCATCCGGAGTTCATTCAGCCGGAGTCACGTAAGAATGAGATGGTGAATAACTTCTTAAAACCCGGCCTTCAGGACCTGTGTGTGTCCCGAACCAGCTTTACATGGGGGATCCCGGTGGAATTTGATCCCGGCCATATTGTATATGTTTGGATTGACGCGTTAAGCAACTATATTACCGGTCTTGGGTATGACGCAGACGGAGATCACAAAGATCTGTATGAAAAATACTGGCCGGCGGACGTTCACCTGATCGGAAAAGATATTATCCGTTTCCATACGATTTATTGGCCGATTATCTTAATGGCGCTAGATGTGCCGTTGCCGAAGCAGGTGTTTGGGCATCCCTGGCTGTTAATGAACAATGATAAGATGAGTAAATCCAAAGGAAATGTTATTTACGCCGATGATCTGGTGAAACGATTTGGTGTGGATGCGGTTCGTTATTTTGTATTGCATGAGATGCCTTTTGAAAACGATGGAAATATCACCTGGGAATTGGTGATCGAGCGAAATAACTCGGATCTGGCCAACGTTCTGGGGAATCTCGTAAACCGTACGATTTCCATGAGTCAAAAATACTTTGATGGAGTGGTTTGCGACAAAGGCGTAAAAGAAGAGGTGGATGACGATTTCAAAGGGGTACTCACCGCGGCGCCTCAGAAGGTGGCAGATAAAATGGACGCCCTTCGGGTTGCAGACGCCATCACAGAGATCTTTACCGTCTTTAAGCGCTGTAATAAATACATTGATGAGACAGAGCCCTGGGTATTGGCCAAGGATGAAGAAAAGAAAGATCGTTTGGCGACGGTGTTGTATAACCTGACTGCGGGAATCCGCCTGGGTGCTATTTTGCTGGAGTCCTTTATGCCGGAGACATCGGAGAAGATCCTGGAACAGATCCATGGGGAAACATCGGATTTCGATTCTCTTCGTTTTGAGGATTATGTTTCCGGAACCCGGGTTGTGGAAAAACCCGAGATTTTGTTTGCCCGTCTGGATGAGAAGGAAGTTATGGATGAAATCCAGGCCGAAGAGGCAAAGGCGGAAGAAGAAGCCAGAAAGGAACAGGGGCTGGAAGAAGGAATCGATCTGGAACCGAAACCGGAGATTACCTTCGAGGACTTTGGAAAAATGCAATTCCAGGTTGGAAAGATCCTTGCGTGTGAAGAAGTGCCGAAATCCAAGAAGTTGTTATGTTCCAAGGTTCAGATCGGCAGTGAGATCAAACAGATCGTTTCCGGGATCAAGAAGTTCTATTCCCCGGAAGATATGGTAGGAAAAGAAGTGATGGTTTTGGTGAATCTGAAACCGGCGAAATTAGCAGGTGTGTTATCGGAAGGAATGCTGCTTTGCGCAGAGGATCAGGACGGGAATCTGGCCCTGATGACCCCGGATCAACCGATGCCGGCCGGTGCGGAGATCTGCTAAGATAGATAAGAATGGTTCCGTAGGGTTCGTCATGGTTGTGGCGAACCCTACGAAATCATAAGGAGGAACGTATGCGTATATTTGATACCCATTCGCATTATGACGATGAAGCCTTTGATCAGGATCGGGATGAATTGATCAAAGGACTGAAAGACAAAGGAATTTCCCGCCTTGTAACCATAGGGGTGGATCGTGAAACCAGTGAGAATGCCATGGAGTTGGCAAGAACTTACCGGGGCGGAGATTGCCCGGAGGTGTATGCGGCCATTGGCTATCACCCGGAAAATCTGGAAGGGTGGAAAGAGGAAAGCCTTTCTTTTTTAGAGAAAGAAAGCGAGGATCCTTTGGTGGTGGCGGTGGGAGAAATCGGTCTGGATTACCATTGGATGACCTCTCCCAAAGAGGAACAGGCAGAGGCCTTTCGCGCCCAGATCCAATTGGCTAAGAAGGTAAATCTCCCCATCGTGGTCCATACCAGAGAGGCAGCGGAGGATACGAAGAGGATCCTATGGGAAGAAAAAGGATGGGAAGCCGGGGGTGTGATCCATTGTTATCCGTATTCGGTGGAAATGGCGAAGGAATACGTATCCAAAGGCTTTTACCTGGGGATCGGCGGCGTTCTTACTTTTAAAAATGCCAGGAAGCTGGTACAAGTCGTGGAAGAGATTCCCCTGGAACATTTGATCCTGGAGACGGATTGCCCGTATTTAACGCCAGTTCCTTTTCGTGGCAAGAGAAATGATTCGGGGTATCTTCCCTATGTGATCCAAAGGATCGCTGCGTTAAAGGAGATCTCTGTGGAAGAAGTGGCAGAGCAAACCTACCTCAATGCTTGTCGTATGTATCAAATCGAACCGTAAGGAGGGGATTATGGGTCAAGCGGATGAAACCAGGCGTGTTATGAGAAAACACGGGATCCGGCCGAAAAAGAAGTATGGCCAGAATTTTCTGATCCATGAGGGGATCCTGGATGAGATTTTAGATGTGGCGGATGTGACCGGGGAGGATTATGTATTAGAAATCGGTCCCGGACTGGGAAATATGACGAAGAAACTTTGCAAGATCGCCAAAAAGGTGGTGGCGGTGGAGATTGATAAAGATCTGATTCCGGTGCTGAAGGAAAATTTGCAGGATCGGCCGAATTTCCAGGTGCTGGAGGGCGATATTTTAAAGCAGGATCTGCGAAAGATTTCGGCCGAATCTATGGATCATCACCCGATGAAGGTGGTGGCAAATCTCCCTTACTATGTAACAACTCCCATTGTTATGAAGTTGCTGGAGGATTTGGACCCCGTTCAGGAAATGGTGGTGATGATGCAAAAAGAAGTGGCGGAACGCATGGTGGCAGAGCCGGGAACAAAGGAATGTGGTGCGATCTCATTGGCGGTGCAGTATTACGCCCGACCTACCATTGAAACCTTGGTACCTCCGTCTTCCTTTATTCCGCAGCCGAAGGTGGACAGCGTGGTTATGAAGCTGGTGAAACGAGAAACCCCGCCTGTGGTCGTGAAGGATGAGAAGCTGTTATTTTCCTTGATCAAGGCCTCGTTTGCCCAACGGAGAAAAACGTTGGTGAACGGGATTTCTGGCAGCGGGGAGTTGGATTATACCAAAGAGGAAGTGATCCGGGCACTGCGGGCCATTCATCTGGATGAGCGGATCCGGGGAGAGAAATTAGGACTTGCGGAGTTTGGGAAACTGGCGGATCAGTTAAAGGATATGAAGGAGGAACGATAATGGAACGAATGGAAGATTTTGAGGAAGAGATCAACGCGTCCTTTCATAAATGGAAAGAAGGGGACGTGATCCAGGCTGAGATCGTTAAGGTGGAAGAAGAGGAAGTAACGTTAGACCTCCATTCCTATGAGACCGGGGTGATCCCGAAGGAAGAATATTCCAACGATCCGGATTTTCATGCCATGGATGAGTTGAAAGTAGGAGATCTTGTGAAAGTAACGATCCTGTACGAGGATGAAGAAGGAAGAATTGTTACTTCCCTGAGGCAGGCGGCAACCGAAACGGCCTGGGAGGCGTTGAGAGATGCGCGAGAGACCCAAAAGATCTATGAAGTAACGGTAAAAGAAGAGGTTCCTTCCGGCGTGATCACCTATGTAGAGGGGATTCGTGGATTTATTCCCGCCTCTCAGCTGGATCTTCACTATGTAGAAGACCCCGGAACCTATGTGGGGGAAAAAGTATCCGTTCAGGTTATTACCGTGGAAGAAGAGCAAAATCGTCTGGTGTTGTCCGCGAAGGAAGTGAAGAAACAACAGGCTGCTAAGGCGCATGAGAAACAATTACAGGCACTGCAAAAAGGCTTTGTAACGGAAGGAGAAGTGGTACGGATCGAGCCCTACGGCTGCTTTGTGGAGATTGGTCCGGACCTAACCGGTCTGGTACATATTTCCCAGATCACCAATAAGTTCTTGCATTCTCCCAATGAAGTGGTAAAGCTGGGAATGAAGGTAAATGTAAAGGTTTTAGATGTGGAGGATGGCAAGATCCGTTTAAGTATGAAAGCGCTGGAAGATGAAACCAAAGTGGAACGGAACGAAGAAGAACCGGAAATCGAATATTCCGATGAAGGGGAAGCTACCACGTCACTGGGAAGTTTGCTGCAGGGGCTTCAATTAGAAGAATAAAAATGACGATTCACAGCCACTTTCCCCACATTCCTGTGACACGCTATGCGCTCTTGGTCGTGAACAGCCAGCTGACACGACGCATCAAGCGCAAGACTCTACCGCCGCGATTGCGGCAGTCACAGTCATGTGTGAAAAGTGACAGATTCCAGTCAGCATGGCATAACCCGCCCAGATATGCCAGCAAGCTGTCAATCTGTGCGTCTATACCATGCTGGCTGTGAATCGTAACAAGAAAGTGCAAAATATCCCTTGACAGGTGTTGCAATCTGTGATATTCTAGTGGTTGCGATGAATTAGGTCTTTTTTTTATGCTTAAATTTAAGAAAAGATGCAAGAAAACAGATGCGGAGGTGAGATGATGCGTACCAAAATTACATTGGAGTGTACCGTTTGTAAACAAAGAAATTACACCACAATGAAAGAGAAGAGAAACCATCCCGACAGAATGGAAACCAAGAAGTATTGCAAGTTTTGCAAGTCTCATACATTACATAAAGAAACAAAGTAATGTAGGGGCCTGACAGAAAGGATGTTTGTTACATGAGTGAAGCAGAGAACACTTCAAAAAAAGGTGCTTTTTTCAAACGAGTGGCTGCTGAGTTCAAGAGATGTACATGGCCGAAGAGAGAGGAATTGATCCATCAGTCCACTTTGGTGATTGTAGTTTCTTTAGTACTTGGTGTAATTATTGCAGCGGTTGACTGGCTCATTCGTCTGGGCTTAGGTGCAATCGGTCTTTAATTAGGAGGATGACACATGGCAGATCAGGCAAGATGGTATGTAGTACATACCTATTCCGGTTATGAAAACAAGGTAAAGGACGGCTTAGAGAAAACGATCGAGCACAGAAATCTGCAAGATGAGATCTTGGAAGTCCGCATTCCCACGCAAGAAGTTATGAAGGAAGACAAGGACGGAAAGAAACAACCGGTTCAGAAAAAGTTGTTCCCCGCCTATGTTTTGGTTCATATGATCATGAACGATGAGACTTGGTATGTGGTGAGAAATACCCGTGGCGTAACCGGCTTTGTAGGACCTGGATCCAAACCGGTTCCCTTGACGGAGGAAGAGTTCGCCGGCCTGGAATCGTTGGCAGTGGCAGATCAGGTGCCGTTCAGTATCGGCGACCATGTAACCATTACAGAAGGATACATGAAAGGTTCTCATGGTGTGATCGCTGAGGTGAACCCGGCGAAGAAGATTGCCATGATCAAGATTGACTTGTTTGGAAGCAATACAAATGTGGAATTTAAATTCTCAGAGTTTGAGTTGGTTTAAGAAACTTTGAGAAACAGAATTAACTTAGGAGGAAACGTAACATGGCTAAGAAGGTTGAAGGATATGTAAAATTACAAATTCCTGCTGGTAAAGCTACACCGGCACCCCCGGTTGGACCGGCTTTGGGACAGCATGGAATTAATATTGCGCAGTTTACCAAGGAGTTTAACGCACAAACGGCAAATCAGGATGGAATGATCATTCCGGTTGTGATCACCGTTTATGCGGACAGAAGCTTTAGCTTCATCACGAAGACTCCTCCGGCAGCTGTATTATTGAAGAAGGCTTGTAAGATTGAAAAAGGATCCGGAGAGCCGAATAAGGCAAAGGTTGCAACCATTACCAAAGATGAGTTGCAAAAGATCGCGGAAATTAAAATGCCGGACTTAAATGCCGGAAGCATGGAGACGGCCATCAGCATGATCGCTGGTACCGCGAGAAGTATGGGAATCACGGTAAAAGATTGAGAATCTCATAAAAATCGAATTTAAGCATCGCAAAGACTTAATGGACAAATGAAACGTTGTGGGAGACTTATCCACAAAGATAGTTCGTTAACACCACTAGGAGGTTATAAAAATGAAAAAAGGTAAGAAATACCAAGAGAGTGCAAAATTAGTGGATAGAACCGTACTTTATGAAGTGACGGAAGCTGTTGCACTTGTTAAGAAGACGGCTACGGCTAAATTTGATGAGACCGTGGAAGCCCATGTACGCTTAAACGTAGATGGTCGTCATGCGGATCAGCAGGTTCGTGGCGCAGTTGTTCTTCCCAATGGAACCGGTAAATCCGTTCGCGTCTTAGTATTTGCAAAAGGCGATAAGGTAAATGAAGCACAGGAAGCCGGAGCGGATTTCGTCGGAGGCGAAGAGTTGATTCCTAAGATTCAAAATGAAGGATGGTTGGATTTCGACGTTGTTGTTGCAACCCCGGATATGATGGGTGTTGTAGGACGTTTGGGTCGTGTATTGGGACCGAAAGGTTTAATGCCTAACCCGAAAGCCGGAACGGTAACCATGGATGTAACCAAGGCAGTAAACGATATCAAAGCCGGTAAGGTTGAGTATCGTTTGGATAAAGCCAACATTATCCATTGCCCGGTTGGTAAGGCTTCTTTCACAGAGGAGCAATTAAAAGAGAATTTGGATACTTTGATGGATGCGATCGTAAAGGCAAAACCTGCCAGCGCAAAGGGGCAGTACATGAAGAGCGTAACCATTGCCAGCACCATGGGCCCTGGAATCAAGGTTAATCCTGCGCAATTTGCTTAAAAACAGTCGAGGAAATTCCTGACCGTTCTCAGGTAAATTCGTACAGTTCTCAAAAAAAGGTTGACAACCGGGAGACCGGTATGTTAATATAACACATGACTGCCGTAGACAGTAGGTATCAGATTTGATGTAAGTGTTTTGCACCGCCTACCGAGGAGTATAAGGAATGAATGATAATTCCCCTTTCTTCTCATGCGGAAGAAAGGGGTTTTTTATAAACTCCGGCAGTATTCACCTGGGATGCGATCCCGGGAAAAATAAATAAGGAGGTAAAAACATGGCTAAGGTTGAATTGAAACAGCCCATCATCGAAGAGATCAAATCTTATTCGGATCAAGCGAAAGCTGCAGTTTTGGTTGACTATCGTGGATTAACCGTTGAGCAGGATACCAAACTTCGTAAAGAGTTGAGAGATGAAGGTATTGTATACAAAGTATATAAGAATACCATGCTCACTCGTGCATTTGAAGGAACCGATTTTGAACAATTATCCAAAGATTTGGAAGGACCTACGGCAGTGGCGTTCTCCCAGGATGATGAAACCGCGCCGGCACGTATCTTAAGTAAATATGTAAAAGAGATTGAATCTTTAGAGTTTAAGAGTGCGGTCGTTGGCGGAACTTACTATGATGTGGATGGCATTCAGGTATTGGCAAAGATCCCTTCCAGAGACGAATTGATCTCCAAATTGTTGGGAAGTTTGCAATCCCCGATCACCAACTTTGCTCGTGTGCTTAACCAGATCGCAGAGGCGGCACCGGCAGAAGATGCTCCCGCAGAGGAAGCTCCGGTAGAAGCAGAAGCGGAAGCACCGGCGGAAGAGGCAGCAGCGGAAGCACCGGCAGAAGAAGCAGCAGCGGAAGCACCGGCAGAAGATGCAGCGGAAGAAAAAACGGAAGAATAATTTCAGAATCAAACAGATAAAAAAATTTTAATGGAGGAATAATTATGACAACGCAAGAATTTATCGATGAGATTAAAAAAATGAGCGTATTAGAGCTGAACGATTTAGTAAAAGCTTGTGAGGAAGAGTTTGGCGTATCGGCAGCAGCAGGTGTTGTAGTAGCAGCAGCAGGCGGAGAAGCAGGCGGCGCAGAGGAAAAAGATTCCTTTGATGTAGAGCTTACAGAAGTTGGACCGAACAAAGTTAAAGTGATCAAGGTTGTTCGTGAAGTAACCGGACTTGGCTTAAAAGAAGCAAAGGCTGTTGTTGATGAAGCTCCCAAGGTATTGAAGGAAGGCGCTTCGAAGGACGAAGCAAACGAGATTAAAGAGAAAGTTGAAGCAGAAGGCGCTAAGGTAACTTTGAAATAATTTCGTGTCAAAAAAGAAAGATACAAACCCTACAGAGTTAGATTCTCTGTGGGGTTTTCTCAATTTAGAAGAAACGGAGAATAAGAATGAAAGATGAATGTTCACTTCGGAAGCCGCAAGGAAAAGAATGGATTTTTGTAATTTTATCCGTAGCAGCCGCTGTTACGATCTTTATTTTTTTGGGGAATAAGCTCACCAATATTGATACCTATTCCCGGATTACAACCACGCTAGATCAATCCAAGGATAAAGTGCTGAAATTAGTAGGAGTTTCAACGGCGTCATCCGCAGCGATCACCTTGATCCCGGGGGATGTAGGTACGCCGATTGCGGATAAATTAGCAGATGTCAGTGCGTATTTTCTAGTTGTGATCTGCGCAATCTATCTGGAAAAATTTATGTTAACCATCATTGGATTTATCTCCTTTCGGTTGGTGATTCCCATTGCGACACTGGTTCTTGCCTTCTCTTGGTTCCGAAAGGAAAGGGACACCCTTCAAAAATGGTGTGGAAAAATGATCTTCTTTGGAGTGGCCTTGGCGTTGATCATCCCGATCAGTGTGGGGATATCGTCAAATATTGAAAAGAACTTCGGTTCCTCCATTCAGGAGATCCTGGATCAGGCAGAGGCTTCCGTAGAGGAGGAAAGCAAACAATCGGAAAGTGAAAACAGTTCGGATACATCGAACGAGAACTGGTTCAGTAATCTTATTTCCAATGTGAAGGACGGCGCCAGTGAAAAAATGGATGAATTGAAGAATATTTTAAATCATATGCTGGAGGCGTTGGCGGTTTTAATCGTTACATCTTGCCTGATCCCCCTGTTGGTGGTATTTATTTTCATATGGATCATAAAAACCGTATTTCGACTGGATTGGGATTTGTCGGGGAAATTATCCCGATTTTATCTTAAAAAATAGGACCGAACGGTTCGGAAAGACTTTCCCGCGGAACAGCGGCAGCCCCAATGATGGGGGCGGTTACGATTCACAGCCGATTTAGCATAAAATCCCATAACAAACTTGACATGCTACGAAAAAACCTTTATACTTTAAGAGTATGGGTCTTTGTGCGTTGAAGAGCCATACAGGTGAAATTCGTTATAACATTTCCGTGCAGCCGGGGAGTTAGCGGTGCCCTGAACCTGCAATCCGCTATAGCAGGGGTGATGTCTTACAGAGGGTTATTCGAAGGGAAGCTGCCCGGTGCAAGTGGCGTTGACTTTCGGGTCTTGCGCAATAGGAACTTGTGAACCGTGTCAGGTCAGGAATGAAGCAGCACTAAGCGATGATTTTTATGTGTCGTGAGGGTGCCTGAAATGAGTTAACTGTGTCGGTAACGTTCCACCAGAGTAATTCGACGTGAGGCGCACGGATTTTTATTTAATGTTTTTTAAGGATGATTCTAGAATTATGGGAAGATATGATATTAATATTCGATGTGAACAAATTCATGATTTGATCGATCAGAATCAATACCTGGATGCGATGGAAGAAATTGAAGAGTTAGATTTTCAAAAGATTCCGTCTATTTATGATATTTATGAGTTTGCAGAATTGTTTTTGAAAGCAGAAAAATTAGATCGGGCAAAAGAACTATATTACACGGTATATGAAAGAACCGGCTCCAAGCCATCTTTATACCGTTTAATTTTGTTGTTGATCAGTATGGGAGATACGGAGGAAGCAAGAGAGCTTTTTTATGAATATGAGAAGAAATCAAAATATTCCCTGGATACCTATGAATTAAAATATCGTTTGTTGTGTGCCGAGGGAGCCTCCCGCAGTGAGTTGATCCAAATCCTGCAAGAATTAAAGGCGAACGAGCATACAGAGGAGTGGGGGTATCAACTGGCCCGGCTCTATGAGATGGAAGGACTCAGGGATTTATGCATCAAAGAATGTGAAGATGTGAAAATATGGTTTGGCAGCGGTAAGATCGTTGACAAAGCCATGGAATTAAGAGAACGGTGCTTAAGTTCCGATTGGAAGAAGCCGGAGGAAGAAAAGATTCCGGATGTTGAGATGTACGAGGAAGAGGAAAGCGATATTCGTGTGGCGCAGGCACCGGTTACCATCACAGAGATTTCCTCCCCTTCCACCGTATCGGAGGCTAGAGTATCGGAAGGAATCCAACCTGAGAAAGAGGTGTTGGTGGATGAGTCAGCGGAAGAAAAGCAAGAAGCAATGGCAGAAGATCCGAAAGACGAGCAAGAAGCTGTCACGGAGGCTCAAGAAGCTGCCGCGGAAGCTCCAGAAGCTGACCAGGAAGATCCGGAACCTTTGGAAGAAGATAAAGAAGCTGCCGGGGAAGCTCAAGAAGATACGGAGGCAGAGGAAACGTCGGGTCAAGATCAATCAAGTGAAGAGGCAGACCAGGAAGCTGAAGAACTGGATGCAGATGATGCAGAACATGATCCGACGACTTCAGAATCTGTAGAAGAAACAGAGGAGCCTGTCGAGGCGGAAGAAGAGGAAGCACAAGAGGAACTTGTAGATGAAGAAGAATCTAAGGTGGAAGTTGAGGATGAAGTAGAGGAAGAGTCGGAAACCGAAGCGGAAGCTGAGGAAGAGTTGGAAAAAGAAGCGAAAGTTGAAGAAGAGCTGGAAAACGAAGCGGAAGCTGAGGAAGAGCCGGAAACCGAAGCGGAAGTTGAAGAAGAGCTGGAAAACGAAATGGAAGTAGAGGAAGAGTCGGAAACCGAGGAAGGACCGGAACCGGAGCCCATTACGGAAGGGGTTGCGTCCGTTGGAGTAGCGGAATTGAAGGCCGGTTCGGAAAAGGATGAAATTCCGGATTCTTCCGATGAACCACGGGAAAATACAGAACCGGATAAGCCTAAGAAAAAAGGGTTCTGGAAAAGAGTCGTTGATTTCTTCTGGATCTCCGAGGAAGAGTGGGGAGAAGGAGAGGGAGACGAACCCCAGGAAGATGTGTTAGATCTTGTGGAAACGCCGGAACTTACAGTGATCGGTGGAGAGGAAGAAGGGGAAGAACCTTTTTCAGAGGAAGAAGATTTTGAGTCGGATCCGGAAGATGAAACCGAAACACTGGCTGAATTTGAAGAAGAAGCGGCTGAAGAAGAAAAGGTCCGGGAAGAAGAACAATTAGAAGAAGAAGGAGTGGAGACGCCTCAGACGGACGTGGAAGAGACCAAAGCGGCGGAAAAAACGGAAGAGCCGGAGTCGAACCTGGCAGAAGAGGTCGTCGAGGAACAACCTGCTTTCAGCAGGAAGAAAAACTCCAAAAAGAATAAACGTAAGAAGAATCGTAAAAAGGAAAAAATATCTCAAGAGTCAGAGGTGGCGCCTAAGCCTAAATCGGAACCGGAACCGGATCCAGTAGAAGAAGCGACGAATAAGGAACCGGAGATCCCTTCCCTGGATAAGGACTTGGAATCCATGGAAGTGAATGAGAATAGTATGGTGACGGAAAGTGATCTGCGTGCGCAGAAGACCAGAGAACATTTGGGGGCACAGATCGGAAACATTATGGATCAGGAACGGAACCTGTTGCGCAAAGAACATCCGGATATGTATAATACCATGGATGTTACCCTGGATCAACAGCTGGAAATGATGAACGCCAGGAAACAACCGGTTGAGAGTTTGGATAAAACCTTAAGTTTGGAGAATATGCAGCAAGAGGTTCGAAAACAAACATTGGAACAAACCGATGCATTGTTAAAGCCCAATGTTTATGAAGAATTGTCCCCCAATGGAATCGGATATTGTACGTTAAAGGGCACGATCTATCGAATGCGGGAGGAAGGTCAAACCATTCATTTTGCTCTGGCAGGGGGAGAAGAAGGTATTTCCCTGGCTGTGGCGAAGCGGTTATTTAAAGAGCTTCGTAAGATGGACTACTTTGAGGCAACCGGAATCGGTAAGATTGCAGCAGAGGATTTTGAGGAAGTAGACATTGAAGAATGGATCGAGAAATTCCTGGGTGGATGCATCTATGTGATGAATGCCCCGAAATTGTCCGAAATCAGTGTGTCCAGACTGAGCAAGTTAATGGATCAATATGGCAACCAGGTTGTGATCGTGTTGGAAGGACAATACGAAGAAATGGATGAGTTTCTAAGCGACCACAGCGAATTGGAAAAGAAATTTGCTTATAAAGTTCGTTTATAAAGTTTGCTTATAAGAATGCCGGTAGGAGGGGCTTATGTCAAAGTTGGAATGGAGACCGGGAAATATGTTATATCCCGTGCCGGCTGTTATGGTCAGCTGTGCCACAAAAAAAGGGAAGAATAACATACTCACCATTGCCTGGACAGGAACCATATGTTCCGATCCGGTTATGGTATCCATATCGGTTCGTCCCTCTCGTTATTCCTACCAGTTGATCCGGGATACCGGAGAGTTCGTGATCAATCTTACCACCAGAGATCTGGTAAGGGCAGCGGATTGGTGCGGCGTTCGTTCCGGAGAAAAATGGGACAAATTTAAAGAAATGAAGCTTACACCGGGGGAGGCAAAGCATTTGGAATATGCGCCGATCATTGAAGAAAGCCCCGTGAATATTGAGTGTAAGGTGACAGACGTATTGAAGTTAGGAAGCCATCACATGTTTATGGCAGAGGTAGTGGGCGTATTAGTCAGTGAGGAATATATGACGGACTCCGGGAAATTCAACCTGGAAGACACCGGTTTGATTGCATATTCCCACGGGGCCTATTGCCCGCTGGGAGAGAAAATTGGAACGTTTGGCTATTCGGTTCGAAAAAAAAACTAAGAAATAGTCATGAAGATAGGAGTTTTTGGATGAAACGTTATATCATTAAAGGTGGCACCCCGTTACAAGGTGAAATCGCGATTGGGGGGGCGAAAAATGCGGCGTTGGGAATTTTGGTAGCTGCGGTTATGGCAGATGAGCCGGTAACGATCGAGAACCTTCCGGATGTCCGGGATGTTCAGGTTTTACTGGAAGCCATGGAGAGCATTGGTGCTATCGTTGAATATAAGGACAATCACACCGTTACCATCAATGGAAGTACCATTCAAGATTACCACGTAGATGGGGAGACCATCCGTAAGATCCGTGGTTCCTATTATCTGGTAGGAGCATTGTTAGGAAAATACAAGAAGGCAGTGGTTGCTTTGCCGGGCGGATGCCAGATCGGTTCCCGTCCCATTGATCAGCATTTGAAGGGATTCGAGCAATTAGGGGCAACCGTAACCATCCACAATGGTAAGATCGACGCCAGAGCGGAGCGTCTGGTGGCCAGTCATATTTACTTAGATTGCCCCAGTGTGGGAGCAACGATCAACTTAATGATGACAGCCAGCATGGCAGAGGGGAAAACGATCATTGAAAACCCTGCCAAAGAGCCTCACATCGTAGATGTTGCAAACTTCTTAAACAGTATGGGAGCCAATATTAAGGGCGCCGGTACTGATGTAATAAGAGTACAGGGCGTAGAAAAGCTCCATAAAACAGAATACTCAATCATACCCGATCAGATAGAGGCCGGAACATTTATGTTTGCGGCAGCAGCCACAAAGGGAGATGTAATGGTAAAAAATGTTATCCCCAAGCATCTCGAGGCTACAAGTGCAAAGCTTATAGAGATGGGCTGCGAAGTTGAAGAATTTGATGATGCGGTAAGAGTTGTCGCATCAAAACCTCTTCGTTCAACCCAGGTAATGACACTTGCCTATCCCGGATATCCTACGGATATGCAGCCGCAGATTACTACGGTACTTGCTATTTCGGAAGGAACAAGCATAGTTACGGAAAGCATATTTGAAAACCGCTTCAGGTATGTGGATGAACTTTCCAGAATGGGCGCAAGTATCAAGGTAGAAGGCAATACTGCTATAATAAACGGTGTGGAGAAATATACCGGAGCGCGGGTTGCGGCGCCTGACCTTAGAGCCGGAGCAGCTCTTGTAATCGCCGGACTTGCGGCAGAAGGCATTACGGTAGTAGATGATATTTACTATGTTGAAAGAGGATATGAGGATTTTGAGAAAAAACTTGCAGGACTTGGAGCTCACATAGAAAAGGTATCATCCGAAAAAGAGATTAAGAAGTTTACATTAAGAATATCATAAATAAAAGACCGGATTTTTCCGGTCTTATTTTATGCCTGTTATGTAAAGCTCCGGAGTTTGTGAGAGATCTATGAAGGTATCATCTTCGAGCTGTACTACGGGGCTTGAATAGTTGTTACGGTTTAACATTACTATGCTTCCGTATCTGCCGTCATTAAGTATTATCGTACTCTTTTGGTATGCGGTAGCTATGTTTTCAAGGAAGGTGAAAAGATATCTGCCGTTAAACTCAGCCATTCCGGTTTTTTCGAGCTCATGCATAACATCAAACGGGCATAGGGATTTGCGATGGCTTCTGCCGGAAGTCATTGCTATATACACGTCGCAGATAGCGGTAATCTGAGCAAAGGGATGGATTTCATCCTGCTTTCTGTGGAAAGGATAACCGCTGCCGTCATTTCTTTCATGGTGCTGTAGAATGGACTTTTTAACTCTTGGATCTATTTCTAGAGTTTTGACCATATCAAAGCCTGCCATCGGATGAGAGCGTATGATGGTTAATTCGTCATTACTAAGCCCCCCGGGTTTGTTTAGGATTTCCGGATCAATTGTAAGTTTACCGATATCATGCAGAAAACCGCAGACCGCCAGGATGTTGCAATCTGCCTCCGGTAATGAGAGCCATTTTCCAAGGGCCCTGCAGAGAAGGGCTGCATTTAATCCCTGCGCATATATGGGGTCGTTTAAGTCTCTTATGATATTAAACCATTCAAAAAGGGAAAAGGAGCCGTTGTCCATATCAAAGGCTGTATCAACAACGGAAACAAATTCAGAGTCACTGATATTTTCTCCTTCTTTTATCCGGGCAAAGATATTTCTGGTGGATTTTAATGATGCCGAGTAATTGGCGAGCAGTTTTTTGTAGCCTTTTTTCTGCCTGAAATCCGATGTCTCTCTTTCCGGCATTTTGTGCAGATTGGCTGAGGGACTGCTTTTAAGCTGCTCTTTCATATCATTGTAGGTTTCGCGTTCAATATGGATCGCTTTGCCTGAATCAGACCTGGGAAGATATACATGATTGGTTGCCCGGTCAAAGACAATTTCGGCAGGTATAGTATCATCATTTAGCATAGCTGCCGGAGCATCAGGATATTCATAGCTGTCATCTATTATGATTTCAGGCTGCTCTTTTAGTTCACCGAGAACAAGATGTGCAGTTTCAAAGGCTCTTTTAAGA